>JBMOPR010000497.1:0-15551 GCA_049323075.1 Pseudomonadota bacterium | reverse complement strand
GCTTGGCCTTGGCAGCAGGCTTGCGGGCTACGGGCTTCTTCTCTTCAATGGCCGCACTCACCTTGAAACCACTCTTTTTGAGCAGTTCCTTTTCACGTTTTTCCACAGCCTTGGCGGTATCGCGCACACGGGCTTCGACTTTCTTGCTGTAGTCCTGGATTTTCTTGGCATATTTGCCGTGGAGGGCTTTTTCGATCTGCTCACGGGCCTTGGTGACGGCCTCTTCCAGATCCGCTTCCAGACGGTGGCGCAGTTCCTCTTCCTTTTCGATTACCTTCGTGCGCAGACGCTTTTCAGTATCCATGAACTTTTCGCGCAACTGCGCAATCTGTTCCTCGATCTTGGCCTGGGTCAGATCCTTGCGGGTATCTTCCAGCAGCACACGGGCTGCTTCGTAGGCATCCTGGGCCTGCTCCAGCGCCACTTGCGCTGCTGCGGTGGCCTTGATGCGCCAGCGCTCCTGCGCTTCCATCAGTTGCTGCCGCGCCTTGTTGACCCGGTCCTGGGCCTTGTGCAACTGCTTCTCGATCATCTCCACCAGTTGACGGGCTTTGTCAGCGGTAGCGGTTCCTTTTACCTTAGCCATGAATGCCTCCATAAAATACGCCAGACCTGATTTGTGGTTGTGTGTACTGCCGAAAGGGTGGGCGGGAAACCGCGCTCGTGTCTGCCTTTATCGCAAACAAATTTAGAGGTTTCAATCTAAATACGCATTTGTTGCAAAGATAGTGGCGCAGGTCAGGATGCAGGCAGATCAGCCCCGGCTGTCACCACAACGGCCGGGGCATTACGTGGCAGCGCACTCAGCGCAGGTCGGACACCATGTCGTTTTCGCTCAGCTGGCTGGCGTTCTTGCCCTTGATGAAATCCAGCATGCCGAATTTTTCATAATGCGGGCGGATGCGCGGGGTCATCAGGCCGATGTAATCCAGGTTGGGAATCAGCCGCTCGAACATGGTTTCACGGAACATTTTCATGGCGGGGGAGTTGAGCACGATGTCGTTCCAGCGTTGACGGCTGATAATGCCCTCGAACCACTCTTCGTATATTTCATGGGCCATGAAGCGGTTGCGCATGAGGATCGCCACTTCGAAGGCCCAGTCTTCCCGCTCCTGGCGCTCTGCATCCGACAATTCCTGGGTGAAATGGTTCTTCAGCGCCAGCACGCCGTAATGTACGTGGCGGGCCTCGTCGCGGATCACGTATTTCAGCAGCTCTTTAAGCAATGGTTCCCTGCTCATGTTGTGCATGGTGCGGAACGCACCCAGCGCCAGCCCTTCCACCATGATCTGCATGCCGAGGAATTTGAAATCCCAGCGCGCGTCGGTCAGCAGGTCGTCCAGGATCACGAACAGGTTGTCGTTGACCTGATAAACCTTGTTCAGCTTTTGTGTCAGATAACGATTGAAGACTTCCAGGTGGCGGGCTTCGTCCATGACCTGGGTGCCGCCGAAAAATTTGCCCTCCATCCACTGCACACTCTCGGTGACCTGGGCCGAGGCATACAGCGCGCCCTGCTCGCCGTGCATGAACTGGCTCAGCATCCAGGCCGCCAGGTTGTAGTTGAGTTCACGGCGCTGCAACACGCTGAACTTCACTGGCAGTTCGTCGAATACGGAATCGGGGATGAAGTCATTGGAAAGGATCGGCACCTCGGGATTGAGGGGGTCCACGTCGATGGACCAGTCCAGCGCGGTATCGGCGTTCCACTGGCTCGCCACGGCCCGCCGGTAAAGTTTGTTCATCTCCGGAAAATCCATCTTGTAGGTCATGTCGAAGGTCACCGGATGGGCTGATTTCATCGCGATCACATCCTTGCGCTTGCCTTCCTTCATCACCAGACCGCGCAGGGCCGAGGGCGCCATGGAGGCAAACACCCGGGGATTGCGCATCTGCAGCACCACGGAAATGTTGTCGAGAGCGGTTTCGACACGGCGGCGGGCGGGCAAGGGCATGCCCATCAGCATGGAATCAAGAATCATGGTGAGCCTCTTTCTTGTAGTGGAGTCGGCAGATGATGCAGCTGGATTTGAACAAAATTGTCCTACAATTTGACAATGTAGTTGAAAGCGGCCAGTTCACAAGGGGATTGGCCGCCAAAATCCGGCATTGTCTGACGCAGATCGCCCTTCATGTCATTTTTCCTGACAAAGCGGGGGCCTCTCTGGTCGCCACCCGGCTTGCAGCTTTGCCTGCACCGGCTGGCCGGGGCGCCAATGTTTCAAGGGCGGCAATCACTAGAATGGTGTGATCTCATTTCTGGAGAACCGCCGATGACGGTGAAGATCAAGGCGTCGATAAAGCGCGCCAAGCAGGTGAACACCGACGTCGATGCACTGTATTCCGTGCTGACCAGGCCCGCTGAAGCCGGCCGGTTCTTCCCGCGGGTGAGCAAGATCACAGCCCTGGGCGACGAGCGTTTTCACTGGACGCTGGAGCCGATGGGCACCCAGAAGTTCCAGCATCGGGTGGAATATGCGTCGCAGTGGGAATATGACAAAGCGCAGAAGACGGTGCGCTGGCGCGCTCTGCCGGATCAGGGCAATGCCCGCATTTCCGGGGTGTGGCAACTGGAACCACGGCCTGCCAGCGTGAATCTGGCGCTGGAAATCCGCGCCGAACTGCTGCTGGATCTGCCGCGCTGGATGCAGATCGTGGCGGAACCCATCGTGCAGACTGAATTCCAGAAACTGCTGAACAATTATTTCGACAACGTGGTGGCTTTCTGCCAGCCCCCCGCGTAACCCACCTTTGAAGAGTGTTTGGCAATTGCCAAATGATTGCCCGCCATGCGGGCATTTTTTTGATTCGTCGATTTTCACTTCTGGCATACTGCACGTTTCCAGCTTTACCGGTGACCTTGCATGAGCTTATCCCGCCGCACGTTTCTGGGAGCGCTGGCTGCCTCGATGACAGCAGCGTCCTGCGCTTCCCTGCCCCGTCTGTCCATTGAAAAATCCAGCGGTTCCGATCATGACTACATACTGACGGCCGAGCCCACGCCAATCCAGCTGGTGAGCGCAGGTCCGACGCCGGCCTGGTGTTTTGGCGGCAGCTACCCGGCGCCGGTGCTGCGGGCACGTCAGGGCCAGAAACTGCGGGTGCTGTTTCGCAATCGGCTGCCGGAAGCCACCACCATTCACTGGCACGGTATCCGTCTCGATATCGCCATGGACGGTGTGCCTTACCTGACCCAGCCCCCCATCGAGCCGGGCGCGGAATTTCTGTATGAATTCAGCCCGCCTGACGCCGGTACCTTCTGGTATCACCCGCACATGAACAGCGTGGAACAGCTGGGCAAGGGGCTGGTGGGCATACTGATCGTGGAGGAAGCTCAACCGGTGGCATTCGATCTGGATCTGCCGCTGGCGCTGAAAACGTGGCACATCAATGAAGATGGCAGTTTTTCGCCGTTCAGTATTCCGCGCAACGCCGCGCGCATGGGTACGCCCGGCCGTTGGGAAACCGTGAACGGCCAGAACAAACCGGTACTGGAGATTCCTGCCGGCGGATTGGTCCGGCTGCGTTTTGCCAACGTGGACAACACCGTGATCTACAAGCTGGCGGTGAAGAATCACCCGGCCTGGGTGATTGCGGTGGATGGCAATCCGGTGGCGAAACCCTACCCGTTGGTCGCCCACGAAATCGGTGCCGGCATGCGGCTGGATGTGGCGTTGCTTGCTCCGAAAAAAGCCGGTGAGGTGATTCAGGTGCAGAACGGCAAAGGCAAACTGTTCTTTGATTTTGTCACGCTGAAAACCGTGGGAGAACCGGTACGGGGTGAACGCACGATTCCCGTGTTGCCGCTGAACCCGATTCCACAGCCGGATCTGGCCAGCGCGGAATCGCTGGATTTCGTATTTGAATGGGAAGGCGCGGTGACGCCCGCCAACGATCACGGCGAGGCGCACCAGATGTTCTGGACCATCAACCGGCGCGGCTGGGATCACTCATCGGAGCAGAGCATTCCCGAACCACTGGCGAAATTGCAGCTGGGCCGCTCCTACATTTTCAACCTGCGCAATGTAACGCCGCATACCCATCCGATTCACCTGCATGGCAATACCTGGACAGTGCTGGAATCCAACCAGCGCAAGATCACGCCCTACCACACCGACACGGTACTGGTGCGACGCAATGAAAAAGTGAAGGTGGCTTTTGTGGCGGACAATCCGGGGCGCTGGATGTACCACTGCCACGTGATCGAGCACATGAAAACGGGGTTGATGGGTTATATCAGCGTGGCGTGATTGTCCCAGCGCAACGGGTATTGCCGCAGGGTTTGCAGGGCAACGGTGGCAGCGCCGGAATCGATCCGCACCAGCGCGCCCGCTCCGTTGGTGCCTACCCAGCCGGCCTGTTGCGGCTGACGGCGGACACCCGCAGCGTCGGTAATATCCAGCATCCGGATCAGCTGCCCGGACTGCATATCCCACACCGCAATGCCGTTGCCGCGCGGACAGCTGACCACCGCCTGCCCGCCATTTGAATTTACCGCGACGCTGGCCGTGTACTGCTGCATGCGCAGTTGCGTGAGTTCGTCTGCCATCCACCACTGCATGTCGCTGCCGCGACGGTGACTGCCTACCAGCGCCACCTCATCGGTAAGTGCGCCCTGATGCTGCACGCCCACCACCACCTGATCCTGCGGCGACACATCCAGATGATGCAGACTCATCTGGTGATGGGGCGGCTGACGGGATTCCAGCAGCGCGCCGTCGCGCACGCGCACGTAGGTCAGCGCCGGCTGCATGGTGTCCGGATTGAGATTTTCCCGGCTCTGGTCCGGATGGGTGAGGATGCCGCCGTTGGCGATCACCAGCGTCTCGCCGTCGCTGAGCCACTGCAGCTGGTGCGGGTCCATGCCATGGGAGGGAAATTCGGTTTCGCGCCGGATCGGATGCGTCATGCGGTACACGCCGATCATGCCCTGCCCGGTTGCGTAAATCTGTTCGGTGGCGAACAGCCACTGGCCGTCGGCGCTGATGACACCGTGACCGTAAAAATGGCGGCCGGGTTCGGCATCAAGGGTCTGGATCAGGGTGCGTTCGTGCAGATCCACCACGTAAATCTGGTGGCCGGGACGGCGCGCGAAAAACAGGGCGCGATCGCGTTCCCTTGACGCACAACTGTCATGGGCCCGCAACGGCACCGGGATCTGGAAACCGAGCGAACCATCGGGCTGAATGCTGGCGACGAAATGATTACCCCGGGCATCATCGCAGGCCGACAGCAGCGTGCCTGGCAGCAACGGCTCGCGCTGACAGCCACCCAGCATCAGCGGCACCAGCGTCGACACCGGCAAACCCGTCGCCGCCAGTGTTCCCAACATGCCCTGCAGGAAACGTCGCCGCTGCATCAGTCACCGTCGTTGGAATTGAAACCCAGCGTCAGTCCCAGCGCCGGCGCCAGCTTCTGCTTGCAGAACGTGGCCAGATCCCCCAGCGCCTTGTGTGCGTTCTGTAGTGCGGCCTGCTGCGCGGCGTCGGTTACGGCAGATGTCAGCGGTGGCTTGATCTGCTGCAATGCCTGCTGTGCGTTGTCCAGCTTGATGACAAGTTCGTCCGCCACGGCCTGATGCTGGCTGTCCTTCAGGTACTGGAACAGGCCATAACCCTGTTTGGGCCGGACCATTTGCTGCACCGCCAGCAGGTTGTTCTGCAGATTGGCGAGAGAATTTTCGCTGCGCCAGGATTCGGCGAAATAGCCGTTGGGCTTTTTATCGCGGGTTTTCAGGCCCATGGGTTCGCCCAGCTTGTCGTTCTTGATGCGCTCGATCTGGGCCAGCAGCGCGTCCAGGATTTCACCGTTGCGGATCTGCGCCGGAGCGAGGCCCGCCTGCGTTGCCACCGGGGTAACCCAGCGTTCCAGCCAGGTTTCATCCTGCCAGGCGTCCGCCAGTTTTTGCCCGACCCGGGCGGTCAGCGTGGTGCTGGCCCGCAGCAGGTCGCACTGACGGCCAGCGAATTTTTCCACCGTCGCAAACTGCGGGTCGAACAACAAAAGTTCCTGCGCGCTGAAACCCTGCACGACCACACTGGCATGAGCCAGGCTGTCGACACTGACGGGTTCATTGCCATCCAGAATGTCCTGCATTTTTCGTTGCAGGATGTTTTTCTTGTCGGGCCAGAACTGCAGTTTCCAGTCGTCGTTGTCCTGCGCGATCGGTCCTATGCGCAACCACTGGATGTGTTGCCAGGCCGCCATGGATTCGCGCCAGGCTGCCTGCATCGTCTGCAGACCTGGCGCATCCGGTTGCTGACAGAAAGCGTCTGCCGCCTGCTGCTGCGCATGCGTCTGCGCTGACAGTTGCTGGTAGCCGCGCTGGATCTGTTCAGTGGTGGTCGCCAGCCAGCGTTGCTCGGGCGTCATGTCGTCCTTGCAGGCGGTCAGCGACAGCAAGGCGATACTCAGCAGTAACAGTGACCGCATTTTTCTTCGCACGAATCTGCTTTTTCGCACCAATCTGGGTTGCATGTCGGTTCCGGAATAGCAAAAAAATTACAGGGACTGCAGGAAGGCGATCAGGGCGTCGCGATCCGCCGCGCTCATGTTTCTAACCTGTTCACGGCTGTGTTCGGCTTCGCCGCCGTGCCAGAGGATGGCTTCCAGCAGGGAATGGGCACGGCCGTCATGCAGGTAATGTTCTGCGCCACTCACCGTAGCGGTCAAGCCGATTCCCCATAGCGGGGCTGTACGCCACTCGCGGGCATCGGCGCGAAAGACCGGGCGTCCATCTGAAAGTTCCTCGCCCATATCGTGCAGCAGCAGATCGGTGTAGGGATGAATGGTCTGCAACGACTGCTCCGGCTGCGCCGGCAACTCCGCAGTGACGATGCCGGTACGGTGACAACTTTCGCAACCGGCCGCAGCAAACAGCTGGCCACCCCTCTGCACCAGGGGAGTATCGGCATTGCGGCGCGCGGGCACCGCCAGATTGCGGGAATAGAACGTCACCAGATCCAGCACATGATCGCTGGCTTCCGGCACACCGCCCGTGGGAATGCCTTTGCAGGCGGTCTGCGCATGGGTGCAGTCGGTGCGCAGAAACAGTCCGGAGGTAACGCCAAGATCGCCGGCAAACGCCGCCGCATTCTGCTGCTTCAGGCTGGGCTGCTCTGCCTTCCAGCCAAAACGGCCGACCGCAGTGGCAGCCGATTCCACGTTCCACACCCGGTTCACCCGGCCGGAGATGCCGTCGCCATCCCGATCCTGCTCGTCGGCGAATGACTGCAACACAGCTTCCGGAATCGCCTCCAGCAGACCCAGGCCGATCATCGGCGGCGCCAGCCGCAACGACATTTGCAGATCGGGATGCAGGGGCCCGTACGCCAGCTGGTTCAGTCGCACGACCGGTTTGCGCAGACGCACGCTGGTGCCATCCGCCAGTGTGACAACGCGGGTTTCGTAGCGGATATCCAGCCTGGCTTCCGGTTCCAGGCCTGGCACCGCGAAATCCTGGATCTGGGTGCCGTAATGCGGATCGGGAATGCCGCCGTCGCGGTAGACCCGTTGCCATTGTTCCGGTGTGCGCGGAGCGACGCTGATGCGCAACAGCACCGACACGGCGTTGTCGTCACCCTCCGCCGGCAGATGCCCGCGACCGTCCTTGATGTGGCAGTTCTGACAGCCATTGGTGTTGAACAGCGGCCCCAGGCCATCCCGCGCGGCCGTGGACGACGGCGCGATGACCCAGGGATTGCGGAAGAAACTGTTGCCAACGCTGAAATCCACTTTGCGTTCGAATGACATGTTGTGCGAAGGCAGCGAAAAGGCGTTCACATCCGCCTTGCGTACTGTGGTGTCACCGCCGGACTTCACCGGATAGTGATTGTCAGCAAACGCGCACGGGAATATCGCCGGCAAAACCAGCAGGATCAAAACGAACAAACCCCGCGGGAGGCGGGGTTGGAGTGAAGGTGATGTCATCAAAATTCGTGTTCGGCCGTATCCGGATTCAGTTCGTCGATGCCGATGGTCTTGGCCGCTGTTTCAATCTGGCGGGTGAGTGCCACCAGCTGGGCAATTGCATCCTTGACCAAGGCCTGTCCGGCTGGATTGTTTTCCGCAATCATCTGATCGAACTTCATGGGTGACGTGGTACTTTCCGCACTGTCCACCAGCTTCTGCATGGCGGACATGGTTTTGCTGAACTGCGCTTTCACGGCCTTGTCGGTGTCGGGGGATTTGGCGGCCACCAGATCGGACAGCGAGGCGCCCTTCACCACAGAACCATCGATCCGCTGGTAGCGGCCCAGGTAAATGTTTTCGATGCCCAGCGCGTCATAGAAATGGGAATGGTGGGTGTTGTCGCTGAAGCAGTCGTGCTCGTCTTCCGGCGAGTTGGCTTCCAGCGCCACTTTCAGCCGCTCGCCCGCCAGTTCGCCCAGCGCCAGGCTGCCCATGCCATACAGCATTTTCACCAGGCCGGCATCCGGTTTGCCTTTCAGCAATTCGGCGCGGTAGTTGTCCTTGCCGGGAGCCCACTGCTGTTCCATGCTGGCCAGATCGCTCACCAGCAATTGCGTGGCCGCCTTCAGATAGGCCGCGCGACGATCGCAGTGACCGTTGGTGCAGCCGGCGCCCTGCACATAATCGGTGTACGCACGGTTGCCGGCGCCAGGGCCGCTGCCGTTCAGATCCTGGCCCCACAGCAGGAATTCGATGGCGTGGTAGCCAGTGGCGACGTTGGCTTCCGACCCGCCCAGTTCGTTCAGGCTGGCGAGCAGCTCCGGCGTGATATTCGCCAGATCCAGCGTGTCGCTGCCGAGTTTCAGGCTGGTGTTGGCAATGATGTTGGCGTTGGCGCCGACATTGCCCAGCTCATGGTGATATTTGCCCGTGGCAACATAGTCGATCAGACCTTCGTCCAGCGGCCAGGCATTGAGCTGCCCTTCCCATTCGTCCACGTTGGTGTTGCCGAACCGGAACACTTCACTTTGCTGGTAGGGAACGCGCGCCGCTTTCCATGCGGTGCGGGCTTTTTGCAGGTTGGCGTCACTGGGGGCCGACAGCAGGGCTTCCACACTGCCCTGCAGCGTTTTGGCGCTTTGCAACGCGTCGGCAAACACGGCATGGGCCACGTTGGCGTACTGCGCCACCACATCCTGTTCCGGCGTGGCGGCCACGACGGGAACAGCCGTCAGCAGGCCCAGGCCCACCAGCGCGTGAAGAATCGGTTTCATGCAGATGTCTCCGGTGAAAATGCCAAACAGTCAGATCAGAAGGATGCCGCCAGTTGCACCACGAGGTTGTCGCTCTCCTCGTCGCTGCCGCCATCGGCCAGGCCATAGTCCGTGTCGCGCCAGATTTCGCCGCCCAGCGTGACGTTCCGGTATATTTCGGTGGAACAGCCGAGCGACATGCGTTCCTCTGGCAGCCCCAGCACCAGCGCGTCCTCGGTCTGCTGGTAACCCGCAGCCAGGGTGTATTCATGTCCCGCCAGGGTAGCGGTAAAGTCCAGTTCCAGTTGCGCCGCTGCAGGCTCGATTTCGATGCCGTTGGTAGCGTCCACCAGCGGATCGGCCAGACCGAGGTATTCGGCAATCAGTACCACTGCCCCCAGCGCTATCTGGCCGTGGACATTGTATGCAGGCGCGGCATCGTCCCATTCAAACGCGGGGTCGATCACCGGATCAGCCTCTGCCGACAGGGTTTCGTTCAGGTCGGCAACCCCATCGCTTTCGGTAATGCTGGAGAGATAATCGACGCCCACCTGAAACGTTTCCTGCACGAAGCCAACAGTGACACCGTAGTTCTCGGCATGGCGTTCACGTTCCTGGTCGCCATCAAATACGTAAGCGCCGGCCTCGATGCCACTCTGTGCGAACGCAAACAGGGCCGCCGTCTTGTTGGTTTCCGCCAGTTCCAGCACCAGGGTGTCGTTGATCAGTGCAGTTTCAAACGTGCCGAAGGGCACATACATCTTGCCTACGGTGAAGTTCACCGGGCCCACCAGTTCGGCAATGGTCAGGGTGGCTTCGTCAACGCCGAAATCGGTTTGATCCTGCTCATAGAGGAACACCAGGGCGGCAGACACCTTGTCGTTGATCGCCGCATCCACGCCCACTTCCACTGTGGCCACCGTCAGGTCGCTGTAGGACTGGCCGGCATAGTCCTCACCCCCGACGGCTTCCACTTCCACCAGACCCCGCACCTGCACCGAGTCCGGCAGCGCGGCAGGCTTCGCCGACTGCTGTTCCAGGGCGGTCAGGCGCTCCTCGACGGTGGGCTGGGCCTGGGATTGCGGCTCAGCGCCGTATGCGGTGGCGGACAGGGCCAGCAACAGCGCAGACAGGGCCTGCGCAACCGGCGGGTGCAACTTCGACATACGAGGAAACTCCATATTCCCTTGAATTGTTTGGGGTCTAGAGGACAGGTGCCGACTATATATTTAGTGATAACAATTATCAACTGCCAGTTTTTCGCATTCCAATATTGGCTTTCAGGAACTCGCCCATGCGGCGCAGGGCGCGCCGGCCATCCTTCAGCAGGAAGGCGGTGTAATGCCAGACATGCTGCATGTCATCCCAGACTTCCAGTTGTACCGGCACCCCGGCCTGGGCTGCACGCTGCGCCACCCGGCGGGCATCGTCCAGCAGGATTTCACGGCTGCCCACCTGGATCAGCAGCGGCGGCAGCCCGGCAAAATCCCCCTGCACCGGCGACACCAGCGGATCGTTCCAGCGCTCTTGTCCGACATAGCGTTCGCCAAATTGTTGCAGCAACAGCGGTGTCAGGATGAAATCCTTCGCGGCATTGCGCTGAATGGTTTCACCCCCCAGCGACACATCGCACCAGGGCGAAATCGGGCAACCAGCGGCGGGTAACGGCAGGCCCTCCTGCTTCAGTTTCAGCAGCGTGGTGAGCACCAGATTGCCACCGGCGGAATCCCCCGCGAAAACGATGTTCGCCGGCTTGATGCCCTGATCGAGAAAATAGCGGTAGAGACGGACCGTGTCGTCCAGCGCGGCGGGAAACGGATGCTCCGGTGATTTGCGGTAATCGGGCACCACGGCACGGATACCGGCCGCCTGCGCCAGGCGCGACACCAGATTGCGATGGCTGCGGGGAGATCCCAGACAGAAGCCGCCACCGTGAAAATACAGCAGCACCTGATTGCTGTGGGCGTCGCCGGGTGTGTGAATTTCGCAGTAAAGTCCGGCGAGGGTTTCGTTCGTCACCGTCACGCCCCGCACCGGCGGCATTTTTTCGCCCCAGCGATCCATGCTTTTGCGCGACCGCAGCAGTTCGCCGTCAGCCACGGCCAGTTTGGGACGGAACGGGGATTTCAGCATCAGGTCCAGCAGGAAAACGGACAACCGGCCGGAAGAGCTGCGCACGGACGTTTCAATTGGAGTAGGCATTGTCGTAGGCATTGGAGACTGGATTCCCTCAGAAAAAGCGGCAACAGGTAAAACGGCGCACAAGGCTCCGGCACCTTAACAAAACCACAATCGGGGGCGCAATGCTCAGATCCGCATGAGCGTCCGGATATGCTGGTAGGCACTGCGGGACAGTGCGGTGAGATTGTAGCCCCCCTCCAGGCTCGACACGATGCGGCCATTGCAGCAGCGGTCCGCCACCAGCATCAGCTCCTCGGTAATCCAGCGGTAATCACGTTCGTCCAGATGCACGTCCGCCAGCGGGTCGGCCTGGTGGGCATCGAAGCCGGTGCTCATCATGATCAGCTGCGGATGAAAGGTTTCCAGCTTGTTGAGCCACTCGTTGCGCACCTTGTCGCGGTATTCATCGCTGCTGGTGCCGGCGTGCAACGGTGTGTGAATGATGTTGGAACGGCTGTTGTCGGGCACCTGGTAGGGATAACAGGGATACTGGAAGCTGGAGCAGAACAGTACGCGTTCGTCGAATTGCAGGATGTCCTCGGTGCCGTTGCCGTGGTGGACGTCGATATCGATGATGGCAACGCGATCCAGATTGTAGGTCTGCAGCGCGTAAGCCGCCCCCACCGCCACATTGCTGAATACGCAGAAACCCATGGCACGCCGCATTTCCGCATGATGGCCGGGCGGACGCACGGCGCAGAACGCATTGCCGGCCTCGCCCTTCATCACCAGATCCACCGCCTTGCACACGCCACCCGCTGCCCTCAGTGCGGCGTCCAGCGTGTGGGGGTTGGCGACTACATCAGGCCCCAGATCGCGCAGGTCCCGCAACGGAAACTGCTCGAAGATCGCGTCGACATAATCGCGGCTGTGCACGCGATAAAGATGTTTCTTCTCGATTTTCGGCGCATCCACCTGCAGCAGCAGATCCCATATCTGACGTTCCATCAGGTAATCGCGGATCGCGCGCAGGCGGGCCGGCGCTTCCGGATGATTACCACCCATGTCGTGCAATTCACAATCCCGGTGAGTGATATACGCAGTTGTCATGAAAGCGTCGCGACCTCAGGTTTCAGAGTTTTTTGATGACATAGACCACATCTTCATCCTGGTCGTGATCACGCAGTTCAAAGCCCATGGCCCGCGCGAGTTTGCGCATGCCGGTGTTTTCCTTCAGCACGATGCCGTCCATGTATTTGAGGCCCTTCTGGCGCGCCGCATCGATCAGCAATTCCATCAACTTATACCCGATACCGGTGCGCTGCCATTGATCCGCGACAACGACTGCGAATTCACAGCTGGCACCATCGGGATTCTGCACGTAACGGCTGATGCCGATTTCGATCCACTTGCCCTTTTCTTCCACCAGCGCCACCAGCGCCAGTTCGCGGTGGTAATCGATCTGGGTGAAGCGGGCTAGCATTTCCGGCGTCACCATTTTCACGTTGTGCATGAAGCGGTAGAACCGGGATTGCTGTGATAGGCCCTCGATAAAGGTGCGCTCCAGTTCGGCATCCTCGGGACGGATCGGCCGGATCAGAATGTCGGTGCCATTGCGCAACTGCCAGCGCGCCTGCAGATACGACGGATACGGATGGATCGCCATGTGCTCATAGCGACGCTGTGCCGGCGGCAGATAGTCCACTTCGATCACGGCATCCAGCACCAGACCGCGCTTGTCATCCAGCACCAGCGGATTGATGTCGAGGCCGCGTATCCAGGGCAACTCACTGGCCATCTCCGACACGCGCAGGATGATGTTTTCCAGTTCGGCCCGGTTGGCAGCCGGCATGTTGTGATAATGCTTCAGCATGCGCGACACTTTGGGACTGTCCACCAGCGCCGACGCCAGGACGGAATTCAGCGGCGGCAGGCTGATGGCGATGTCGCGCAGGATTTCCACCAGCGAACCGCCATGGCCGAACACGATCACCGGACCGAACACGGAATCGGACTTGATGCCCAGCAGCAATTCGCGATTGGAACCGGCGGCCACCATGTGCTCGACGATCACACCTTCCAGCCGCGCATCCGGACACTTCAGCTGCACATCCTCCATCATTTTCTTGTAGGCGGACCGCACCGATTGCGCATTGAGCACATTGAGCGTAACGCCAGCGACATCGGATTTGTGCACAATATCCGGCGAATTGATTTTCAGCACTACCGGAAAACCCACCGCCTCGGCCGCCACCAGCGCCTCGTTGGGCGTGCGGGCGATCTGGATCGGGTTCACCGGAATATTGAACGCCTTCAGTACCGCGCGGGATTCCAGCTGGTTCAGTGTCTTGCGCCCTTCCTGCAGCACGCCTTCGATGATCAGCTGCGCGCCTTCGACATCCGGCTCCACCGTATTTTCCAGCGATGCCGGCGCCTGCAGCAGGAAGGTGCGATTACGCTGGTAGGTCACCAGAAAGTGCGCGGCCTTCACTGCGTTGTCCGGCGAGGAAAATACCGGAATGCCCTTCTGCTGCAGCGTGCGCTTGATGGGTTCCACCGTGTCGCCGCCCATGCAGCACACCACCAGTGGCTTGAAACTTTTTTTCTGGATTGCGGCAATCTGCTCTTCGAATTCCGCCACAACCTTGCCCTTCGGCGGGGTGATCACCAGAATCAGAAAATCCACGTTGGGATCGGTGGCGATGATGTCGCAGGCCTTGATGAATTCCTCCCCCACTTCGAAACCGCCGCTGAACACCGGGTTGTCCGACGAATCGATCGACGTGAGGCTGGCCAGCTGGGCCGATTTTTCCGGGCTCAGCGTCGCCATCGGCAAACCCAGGTCATGGGCCTTGTCGCAGGCCATCATCGCCGGACCGTTGCCGTGGGAGAGAATGGCGATGCGCTCACCGCGCATGATGCGGTGGATCGGAAACGCCCTCGCCGCCAGGAACAGATCCGTGAGGGAATCCGCCCGCACGATGCCGGCCCGTTCCAGCACTGCATTGAACACGTGATCGTTGCCCACCAGCGCGCCGGTGTGCGACATGACTTTTTCCGGTGTCTCGATATGCCGGCCGCTCTTCAGCACAATCACCGGCTTGCTGCGGGCCGCGCCGCGCAGACCCGACAGAAAACTGCGGGAGTCCTTGATGCCTTCCGCGTAAAACAGGATGCATTCGGTCTGCTGGTCGATGACCAGGTAATCCAGAATGTCGCCCGGGAAAACACCGCCGGCCTGCTCCAGGGAAATGATGGTGGAAAAACCCACGCCGTTGGCAATTGCCCAGTCGGTGACGGCACGGCAAATGGCCCCGGAATGGGAGATCAGGGCAATCTTGCCGGAACGGATTTCGCCGCGGTCCAGGGTGGCGCGAATGCCCACCGGCGGCCGCGCAAAACCGTAGCAGTCGGGGCCCCACATGCGGATACCGCGCCGCTCCGCCACCCGGGTGAGATTTTCCACGAACTGGCGCCGCATGAAGCCGTCGCGGTCATCCAGGTGGGACAGCACCACCACGGAATCGATGCCCACATCGGCGCAACGTTCCAGCTGTTCGGCGATCAGCGAATCCGGCGTCACGATGATGGCCAGATCCACCCGCCCCGGCACCTGGTCGACGGTGGCGAAGCTCTTGTTGGCAAACAGGCCCCGCAGGCGCGGATTGATCAGCCAGGTCTTGCCCTTGAATTCGTCCCGCAGGCGTTCGAACAGGCGCACATCGACGCTGTCGCTGCGCTCGCTGTTGCCGATGACCGCGATGGTGGCGGGATCAAAAAAATGGGTGAGGTAGTGCTTTTTCATTATGACGACGTCCGCTGGGCTGGTTCAGGCAGTATACCCAACCCGAACCGACCTACCATGACAAAAGGCAATGGCCAGTCCCGGGGCGTTAGCGCGGCTCGCCGAGTTCCGCCTGCAGACACTGCAGAACCTTGCGCAACCGCTCCCGTGCATCGCGGACGCCGCTGCAGCCGATACGATGCGCCAGTTCGTCCCAGGGCTGTTTCTGCAGGATTTTCCCCACCAGCAGGGTTTGCTCCTCCGGTTTCAACAACGCCTGCAGATCCCGGGCGTGTAGCCAGAACAGCACATGGCGCCACAAGGCTGCCGCCGCATTTTCATAGGTTTTGTGCCCGGCGATGAAGTGCTGCAGGTCCAGCCGATCGGCAGCATCCGGGCGACAGGGCGCCGGTTGCTGTGCGCTGCCCCAGGCAGCCAGCACCAGGGAGGCCGACAGATCCGGATGGCTGTCCGCAAGACCG
>JBMOPR010000496.1:0-1735 GCA_049323075.1 Pseudomonadota bacterium | reverse complement strand
TCACACGGACATGTTGCGCGATAGTTTGCCGGCGGATTTGCGCTGGTTCGGCGCGTTGCCCCGCGATGCGCAACAGGCACTGCCTTCGCGCCATCTGGGTTTGCATCAGGCGGCGGAGATCGCCGACCTGGATGCGCGGATCGAGTTGGCCGCGGATGCGCTGGCGGCCGGTGCAGGGCTGGATCTGTTGCCGCCGCCGGTGGCGTTTGAAAGCGATAACACAGCGGGCGCCGCTGCGTTCGATTGCAGCGGATTGGGTACGCCATTGCAGGGATGCCGCATTGCGGTGGCGTTCGATGCTGCATTTTCATTCCTGTATCGCGCCAATCTGGATCTGCTGCGACAGCTGGGCGCGGACATCCGGTTTTTCTCGCCCTTGGTGGATGCCGCCGTGCCAGACGCTGACGCGCTGTATCTTCCTGGCGGTTATCCGGAACTGCATGTGCAGACGCTGGCAGCCAATGCCAGCATGAAAAAATCCATCCATATTCATCATGCACGCAACAAACCGATTGTCGCTGAATGTGGCGGCATGATGCTGTTGCTGGAAACGCTGCAGAACAGCGCGGGCGAACGCGGGGACATGGTGGGTTTGCTGCCGGGTGCTGCAATCATGCAGTCCAGGCTGGTGAATCTGGGGCTGCACTCGGTGGCCCTGCCGGAAGGCACTCTGCGCGGCCACACCTTTCATCATTCGCTGACCGAGACGACATGCACGCCGCTGACGCACACCGAAGGTCGCCGTGGCCGGCCGGAGGCGGTGTACCGTGTCGGCCGCCTGCATGCGTCGTATCTGCACTGCTATTTTCCGTCGAATCCATTGGCATGTGCGAGGTTGTTTGCCGCATGAGCGAGCGTCCTTTGGAAACGCCGTCAGCCATCGCCGGCAAAGTCTGGTTTGTTGGCGCCGGCCCGGGCGATCCTGATCTGATCACATTGAAAGGCCGTGATCTGGTGGCCCGCGCCGGCGCAATTCTGTATGCCGGTTCGCTGGTGGCGCAGGCGGCGACGCAGTGGGCTGCAGCGGATTGCGAGATTACCGATTCCAAAGACATGACGCTGGAACAGATCACGGCCTGGCTGATGGCACAGGCGCAACGTCACGCCACCGTGGTGCGGCTGCAGACCGGCGATCCATCGCTGTATGGCGCGTTGATCGAGATGGTGCAGCCACTGGATGCGGCCGGCATCGCGATAGAAGTGGTGCCGGGCGTGTCGTCGGCGATGGCGGCGATGGCGGCAGCGGTGGAAAGCCTGACGTTGCCGGAAGTGACGCAGACGGTGATCCTGACGCGGGTGGAAGGCCGCACGCCCATGCCAGCCGGTGAATCGCTGGCAGAGCTGGCGCAGCATCAGTGCACGCTGTGTCTGTACCTGTCGATCACGCTGCTGAAAAAAATCCGCAGCGAACTGCTGCAGGCCGGCTGGTCGGATGATACGCCGGTGCTGGTGGTGCAGAAAGCCAGCTGGCCGGGCGAGCAGAAAATCATTCGCGGCACGCTGGCGGATATCCGTCAGCGCTGCATCGATGCTGACGTGAGCAGCCAGGCGATGATCGTGGTCAGCCCGACGCTGGGCGCACGAAGCTGGTCAACGCTCACAAAAAGCAAACTGTATGACGCCGGATTCAGTCATCGCTTCCGGCGCGGCCATCCAATGGAGCAAATTCTGCATGACTGACGTCATCCTGCTGGTGGGACATGGTTCCCGTGAACAGAACGGCAACACGGAAATC
>JBMOPR010000495.1:0-1736 GCA_049323075.1 Pseudomonadota bacterium | reverse complement strand
GAATTCACCCCGGTAACCGTGATTGGGCTGGTCGATGGACAGGGTGGCAATGTTGCGCAGGGCGTTGAGCTTTTCGGTGTATCCGGCGTCTTCCTTCTTGCTGGCCAGTCCGTGCCCGTATATCACCACCGGCGCCGACGCCAGCCGCACGTCGCGGGGAATGGCGAAGCGGAATTCCACCCAGTTTTCGGTGCCGGGGTAATCCGGGTCGCGTACCAGATTGCCGTCCGCGGCGCGAAAATCCGTCAGCCGCACCAGCCCGGTGACGACCGCTGCGATGGTCTGATAGGGAAAGTATTCCACCGACAGGCGTTTCAGCGGATGGGCATCGGCGTAGGCGCGCTGCATGAAACGGCCGATGGGCTGCACCACTTCGGCTTCGTCGCGCACGGTGAAAAAGGTGAGGTCGAGAATATCGGCGCGGGTCAGGCCACGGCTGGCCAGGCGGGCGTCCAGCGTGGTCAGCGCGGGCGCATAGGCCGCCACCAGCGGCGATGCTGCCCGGCCAGAATACCGGCCAGCACCGGAGCCGGTGCGAAGTCGGTACCCATCAAGGGTTTAACGGCACGGGTCAGGGCCGCCACATAGGATTTGCCGAACGTGAAGCGCGCGCGGGGCCAGGCTTCGATCACCACGTCCTTGCGCGCAGCACGCTGGCCCCGGGCCACATCCATCACCCGCACATTCACGGGAACCGGAACATCGTCGCCGCCGATTTCAAACACCAGCAAGGCCAACCCGCCGTCAAAAGGCAGCGTGGATTCATTCACGGCCCGGTCCAGTTCGAACAGCACCGGCGCACCGGCGGAAAAACCGCTCGCATCCTGGAACAGGCCCTCCGGGCGCACCGATTCCGGCAGCAGCACCGGCTTGCTCTGGGTTTCGTTGCGTAGCAGCGCCAGGGCGGAATTGGGAATGATCACCCGCTTGCCGGTGGGCGATTGGGCGTCTTCCTCGGCAAACAGATCGCTGGGGAACGGCAGGGTACAGGTCAGACGGCGGGCCGGATGGCAGTCGCCCGCCAGGGTGGCCGCGTGCGCGGATATGCTGAGCAGTCCGCCCGCCACCACCAGCAGCAGATTGCGCCCGAACGGGTGGCGTTGAGAACGGCGACATTTCATGGGATTCCCCCGTTTATTCTTGTTTTTGATGGAGGCGCCCGCCGACACCACGCCGGCGTCCGGAACCGTCCACGGGCCCGTCATTCTATAGCGCCCCGACAAAAACAGGCAACAAAATGGTACCAACGTGCACAATTTAAGCGGTCAGGCCCCTGCCATTTACGCCAGCCAGTGAACGGATCGCGTACTAGCCACTCCAACGTCATGCTATGTTTATTGACAGTATCCGGTTGACTGACAGACCCGCCCCACCACGCAGAGGTACCCCGTGGCGAACGACAAGAAGGACGACAAGCGCTTCAAGGCCACCACCCCCGCCAAGCGCTTCATGAAACTGGCGGGCATGTCCGCCAGCATCACCAAGAACCTCACCACCCACAAGCTCAAGGGCCTGTTTGCCGACGAGGAAACCCAGCAGAAGAACCAGGAAAAGCTGTACGCCGACATTGGCCAGCAGATCGCCCAGACACTGGGGGAAATGAAAGGCGCCGTAATGAAGGTGGGGCAGATCGCCTCGCAGGTGAAGGACATGCTGCCCAAGGAAGTGGCCAGTGCGCTGGAAGTGCTGCAGAAAGAATCCCCGCCCATGCCCTTCCCCATGATCCGCCGCCAGCT
>JBMOPR010000494.1:0-1737 GCA_049323075.1 Pseudomonadota bacterium | reverse complement strand
GTCGGTGGGGCTGTACAACATCCACTCCGGCCAGTACCCGGACAATCAGGTAGTGGTGCCCACCCGGCTGCTGGTCAATCCGGAAGCGGACGCGTACGACCTGCTGTCACTCAATTTCAATTACCGGATGCGGGAATTGGGCGATGCCCAGCTGGAAATCTACCTGGACAACCTGCTGGACGAAACCATTTACCGCCCCACGCTGCCGGGTGTCGGCCTGGTGTCCAATACCACGTCCTACCGTGACGGCCGCTACGGCCAGATCGGCATCACGCTGCCGTTCTGAACCGGTTCGTTCATCTCAGCGCAGGGAAAACCGGCTCAGCTGTCCGGTAATCGTATTGGCCATGCCCGCCAGTTCCTGCGCCGACGCGCTGGCGTTGCGGGCCTGAGCCGCCTGCTGCTGGGCTCGCTGGGCAATGTGGCTTACGTCCTGGGCCAGGGTCTGGGTGGCCTGGTTCTGCTGCGACAGCGCGGTGGCCACGGTCTGGGAATACTGCTCCAGTTCCTGGGCCCCCTGCTGCAGGTTGTCGATGGACTGGCTGGCCTGCTCCATGCTCTGCAGGCCCTGGTTCGACAGGCGCACGCCATCCTCCACCGATCCCACGATCAGATTCACCTCTTCGCGGATGCGCGCGACGATGCTGTCGATTTCATGGGTGGACTGCCGCGTACGGGCCGACAGGCTGCGCACCTCGTCCGCCACCACCGCGAAGCCGCGACCGGATTCCCCCGCCCGCGCGGCCTCGATCGCTGCGTTCAGTGCCAGCAGGTTGGTCTGCTCCGCCACATCCTTGATGGTGAGAGTGATGGATTCGATGCGCTTGGAATTGTCACTCAGGCGCTGCACGTTGTCCGACAGCTTCTGCACGAAATCGCACAGCCGCTGCAGTACCTGGCCACACTGCTGCACCATCTGGCGGCCGGCGTCGGACTCGCGGGCCGCGCCGCGGGCCAGGCTCAGTTGCTGGGAAGAATTGCGTGACAGCTGGTCGATGCTCACCGACAGTTCCTCGATGGCAGCGGCCATGGTGCGGGCGTCATCCTGCTGCACCTGTGCATCCTGCTCGCCGCGTTTGGCATCCTTTTGCAGGCCGCCGGCGGACTGGTCCAGTGCCACCGCCATGTCGGCGAACGAACCCAGCAGCTGGCGCAGCTGATTGCGCATGTTCAGCGCCTGTCCCAGCACGCTGTCTTCCGGTGTCTGTTCCAGCAGTACGCCGCGCCCGGAAAAATCCCCCTGTGCGACTTTCTGCAGTACCTGCTCCACCTGCACCGGCTCGCCGCCGAAACGCCGGCGCAGGCCCTGCAGGATCACCACCACCACCGCCGATACCAGCAGCGTCGACACCACCAGAATCGTCAGCAGTATGGATTCGAACTGATCCACCGCGCTTCGGGTCTGCTGCTCGATGGCGGCCTGTTCCGCCAGGGAATCCGCCACCAGCTTGTCCACGGCCTTGCGGTGGGCGCTGTAAAGTTCATCCAGGCGGTTGAAGGCGATCTTGGCGTCCGACAACTGGCCTTTCTGCAGCGGCGGCATGAACTCGGCATGCAACACCTGGTAGTACTCCTCCGCCGGCTTGAACACGGATTCGGTGATCTGCTCTTTCAGCTCCGGTGGCAGGATGGTGTCCTCCAGCCAGAAATCGTGACGGGCCCGGAATTCCTTCTCCACCCGTTCCAGGTTCTCCAGCCAGGCCTCCTGCTTGGCCTTGTTGCGGGTGGCCAGAATCT
>JBMOPR010000493.1:0-1737 GCA_049323075.1 Pseudomonadota bacterium | reverse complement strand
GATCACACTGGTGGAAACCACGCCCAGGAACGCGCCATCCACCGTCACATCAGGCACCGTATTGATATTGGTATCGAGCCGGAGCTGGTTCGCATCGGGACTGTAACGCAACTGTGCCGTCAGGTTGCTCACATGGGTACGCACGCCCATCACATCCACATCGGCGCGGGTGACCACCGACAGGTTCACAGGTTCATCCCCGAACTTGCGCACCTTGTCCATCCGCAACTGGTCACCACGGCCATAGGGCACAACACCACCCAGTGACAGCACGGTTTCAATGCGGATGCGGGATGTTTGCGTGTCCACATCGATGCGGGTCAGCCGCCCGTTTTCATCATGAATTTCCACACTGGCGTTCACCAGATCACCCACCTTTTCCAGATAGGCACCCAGTTCCGGATAACGTGCCCCCAGTCGGGCGCGGTCCAGCGACAGACTGGCCGTGTAGGCGCTGTAACCTTGCGTATTGCTTTCTTCCACCATGACATCATCAATGGTGGCCAGCGATGCAATCAGTTGCGCCAGATGGGGGAACGCGGTCCAGAGCGGCAGCAGAAACTCCACATCCTTCTGCCCGAGTGCCGGATTGTGCTGGCGAATGGCAGCACGATTTTTTTCCAGCTCGTCCGGTTTGGCGCCGGCTTCCGAGACATAAGGCACGTAGGACGCCAGATTGAGAATTTCGCTGCCCGCCTGCCGGATGGTCTGCCAGCTCGATGCACCGGCGCCGACGCGGGCGCGCCCGCTGAGCACAAACCGGCGCGGCCCGGTAAAGGATTCCATGCGCTGCGCACCCACCTTGAATTCGGTAAAGCCCAGCGGCAACGTGGTCAGCTGAGGGCTCAATTCAGCCGCTGGAACCCGCTCATACAAATAGGCATCGTCCTGCCATATCCCGCGCACGTTCAGTTCCCGCTGACGGCCTTTCTGATCCGGCAGCGAGCCGTAAAATCCGTCCAGGTCGAATTTTTCCATTGAACGCCACAGATTATCCACAAACGCCTGAGTCTCGGTGTCGTAGCGGGTATTGTTCAGCATGGTGGTCTGCAGGCGCTTGATGCGCTGCAGACGATCCGATGCACGCTGGGGATCGCCGTCACCGGCCAGCAGCAAAAATGGCCGCCATACCGGATCGATATAGCTCGATGGAATGGCAGCGATGGGTTGCGAAACAAAGGTCAATGCCAATGCACCAGCGAATATTTTTTTCATGTCGTACATCCATTTTTTGTTGTGAATCGAAAGCGGTATTCCGGTGTGTAAAGGTACAGAACAAAACAATCAGCGTACTGTAGCCGCCAACGCAGCAGGCGAACGTTGCAGATAATCCAGTGCCTGGCCAGTTTCCGCTTCATCGCGCGGGTGGTAACCGGGACGCAGATAACGCCACACCGACAGCCACAGAAATGCCATGGTGGGCAACCGGTCCTGCCGCGCCGCCCGCCGCCATTCGCGGATGAATTTCAGGTTCGGGTCGGCAGTCGGGTCCTGACGCAGAAAAAAGCGGGTACCCAGGAACCATAGCAGCAGTAACATAGGGCCCACCAGCAACATCAGCATGACACGATAAACATAGCCACCACCGCGCTGTTCGAACAGATCGTGTGCCACCGTGCGGTGCTCCACCTCTTCGGCGCCATGCCAGCGCAGCAGATCCATCATCACCGGGTCGGCACCGGCTTCCTCCAGCCCGCGGCACTCCAGAATCCAGCGCCCGATCACGCAGGTGAAATG
>JBMOPR010000492.1:0-1738 GCA_049323075.1 Pseudomonadota bacterium | reverse complement strand
GGAACAAGAAAATCCAGCCACTTCATCTGCACCTCAATGCCCCACGTTTTTCGAAACCTCTTCCTTGAAGCCCATCAGTATTTCCCGCAGGCAGTCGGCGCTGGATTTTCTTGCGTTCTTTTCGTACACCACCGAGGCATGCAGTGCGATCTGCGCCAGCAGCTGGCCGAATTCCTTCGGCAGCCCGCCCAGGTTGTTGCTGATGGACACATGCTGGTGGCCCTTGATATCCCAGGCGCGGATCAGTTCGTGGGCGTCGCTGGACTCGGCTTCCGGGGGAACGGGCAGGTGGTGGCTGGTTGGTGGCATGGGACATCTCGTCTGGTTGGGTGTCGGGGGCAGCTGCTTCCTGATTTGAGTGTAGCCGCTGCGACAGATTCAGTGGTTGTAACGCAGCAGGTGGCTGATGAAGCGTTCCAGCTGCGCCAGTGACTGTACCGGCTCGGCCCAGGTGCAGTAGGGCCGGTAGCGTTTCATTTCCGAATCGCCGCTGCCCCAGCGGGAGCGGTTTTCCGGATTCAGCCAGATCAGCTGGCGGCTGCGGGCATGCAGCTGGCGCAGCAGTTCGGTGCGGGGCTCGCCGTAATTGTTGCGGGCATCGCCCAGCATGATCACGGTGGTGCGGTTGTCCACTTCGTTCAGGCACAGGTCGGCAAACGTCTGCAGCGAGCGGCCATAATCGGTGGAGCCGCCGCCCACCCGTTTCAGGGTGGCATCGATGGCGTCGTTCAGATCAAACTGGTCGAACAGCTGGGTGACTTCCACCAGATCGGACGAGAAAGCAAAGGCACGCACGTTTTTCAGCACATCGGTGAGGCTGTATAAAAACATCAGCAGGAATTTGGCGTACTGGCTGACCGAGCCGCTGACATCGCAGATCGCCATGACTTTCGGGCGGTCGACCTTTTTGGTTTTCCAGTGGGTTTCCAGCAGCACGCCGCTGTAGGGAATGTTGCGGCGGATGGTGGTGCGTACGTCGAGCTTGCCGCGCTGGAAAACCTTGCGTCGGCGCGAGTGGGTGGCCACCAGGCGTTTGGCCAGTTTGCGCACCAGGATTTGCACGTCCTTGAATTCGCGCAGGTTATCGAGGCGGGTTTCCAGCATGATGGATTCGCGCAGGGCGCGGCTTTCGCCCGCCGCCTGCAGCAGCAATTGGCGTTCTACGTATTGCCGCACTTCTTCGCGTAGCTGTTCGCGAGCTTCCCGCAGGTTTTGCGCCAGCTGTTGCTGCTGCGGGTCGGTGGACTGTTCGGCGCTCCACATTTCCTGTTCCATTTCCGCCAGCCCCATCTGCATCATCATGCGGCGGCCGTACAGGCCTTTCTGCGTGAGCACGCGGATCTGGTTGACGTTGGCGGCGGCGCCCGCCTGGGCCAGTGCCACGGCGACCTGCTGCGGATTGCCCTGCATCAGCATCTGACCCAGCGGTGATTGCGGTTGGGCTGGAGCGGGGGGCTGTGGTCGCAGGCTTTGCAGCAGGCGCGCGGCAGTGGATTCCGGTGGCTTTTGCGCGGGCTGTTTTTCAGCGAACGCATCCAGTGCATTGAAGGAAAAGAACTGGTCGAAGCAGAGGTTGAATTTCTGGTGGTCGTCTTCAGTTTTGGCCAGGGTGGTGGCGAGTGCGGATTTCAGGTAATCGCGGTTGCTGTAGCCGACGATCTTGACGGCCGCCACGGCGTCGAGTGTTTCCGCCGTGGAGGTGCGGACGCCGGTGCCGCGCAGGGCTTTGATGAAATCG
>JBMOPR010000491.1:0-1741 GCA_049323075.1 Pseudomonadota bacterium | reverse complement strand
AAGGCCTGATTATTGAAAACGCCGGTCGCAAGGGTCAGGTGATGAAACTGCTGCCACCGCTGACCGTGTCAGAAAGCGAGTTGCAGCAGGGGCTGGATATCATCCGGGCATCCATGAAGGAATGCTTCTGAGGCGGGATGAGGTGGCACTGCTGGTGCCCGCATTGATCCATCCGCAAGTGGAAGCCCGACAGAAAAAAAAGGCCCACAAAAAAGGGAACCGCTCAGGTTCCCTTTTTTATTCCGATTTCCAATCAATGCGCGAGTCAATCAAAGCGCATACAGCCGTTCCGCCAGCACCGTGCAGAACGCCTGCAGATCCTGCTGACTGGCCAGTGCCTTGGGCGCACCGACAAAAATGCTGGTCACATTGCCATGGGTAGAAGCACCGACAAATATCGGCCGGTTCTCCAGCGCAATGGGCGCGCCGAACAATGACTTGGGCGTAAAGCCCGGGCAGCGAAACAGCTCTTCCCCCACATCACCCATATAGCTGATGACGCCGGTCATCCGGTAGCGTCCTTCCGCGTGCAGTTTGTTCAGCGATTCATCCGATTGCCTGAACATCGCACCCGGCAGCCATTTCGCAATTTTCTGGTCTTCTTTGAACGGTGAAAGATCCTCTTTCTGCCGCATTGCTTTCACGATCGACGAGCGGATCTGGTTCATGGTGGTTTCCGCCGTGATTTCCAGATCCAGCGCACCGGTGCAATTGGCGACGGAAAACCCCTCGTCTTCTTTCATGTACCGGCGCAGGTCTGCCGGAATACGGAACAGCACCTTGCCGTTGCCGTGATTTTCCCGCGCCAGCTGCCCCAGTGCAAAAATCAGTTTTGCGGTGAAACGGTTCTGATCCCCGTCCCAGTAAAACCGCTGCCAGCGACAACCGCGCTCGCCCGGATGTTTTTCGCATTTCAGTACCGGCAGACAGCCGCCCTCTACAACAGGGCGCGGCGGCCGCTCTTCCCGCAGAGCGATTTCCCACTCGGTGATTGTCGAGGTGGAGCCCATCGGAGCCTCGCCGCGCAGAATGCGAAACACATCATGCATGAAATGCACAGTGCCACGTCCGTCGGAAATGGCGTGATGGGTGCGAAACAGCAGGAACACATCGCCTGCCGCGCGAATCATTGACACCTGACACAGCGCATCCTTGCGCGGATCGATCGGTTCGCCCAGGCGTGGACAGTTTTCCGAGCTCATCCCATCCCAGTCCGGCACGTCGATTTCCTCCAGCACCGGCAGCGGGCCCGCATCATCCCAGTAGCGCCAGCCCCAGAAACCTTTCAGTCGCGTGCGCATGCCCGGATTGGCCCCGGCTGCCTTGATCAATGCATCCTGCAGCTGCTGGCGGTCGATATGGCCTGTGCCGTGCACGAAAAACTGATTCACCATGGGAGAAGTGTCAGGCAGGTCGCTGGCGATATAACTGAATTCAAGGGGGGAAGGGGTGCGGTAAAAGCTCATCGTATCTTATTGTTGTCTACAGCGGTGAGGGCAATCCGAAAACTATACCATGCCTCCAATATACGGTACCATTCGGCCATTCCACTATAACAAGAACAATGGTCCTGTGAATCGATGTCGGGCTTACGGCTTTTTTATTTCATCCTGATCGGCCAGTCGCTTTCCCTGCTGGGTTCCACCCTCACGAATTTTGCCCTCGGTGTCTGGGCTTACAAGACTGGCGGCAACGTTACCAATTTCACCATCATCGCAGTGGCTTCCACCGTGCCGGGTAT
>JBMOPR010000490.1:0-1742 GCA_049323075.1 Pseudomonadota bacterium | reverse complement strand
CGCGCCCACTCCCTGAATTCGTCGGTGCGGCAGATGCCGGTATCGTACGCGCCGGCACCGGCGACAGTCTTGAAGATGACACGCTCCTTCGCAGCATTCGGGTGAGCGTGGATGTCGATCACCTGACGAATACACCAGCGCCCGCCCGACTGGCCGTTACTGTAAAACCGGCCGCCGATGATGCTGGCCGGATGGGAGCCGTGCTCGCGCGCATGCTGCAGGGCCAGCTCGAACAGTTCCGCCAGATCTTCCGATGTCACATCGATATAGGAATTCAGTTGCTGGATCGCGGCAGCCAGATCCTCGTGTGTAAGTTCGACCGCGCCGGTTTGCAGTTGCGCCGGCAGATGGCGGTGAGCGTGACGCTTGACGATGTGGGCCGGGTAACGCCGCCACGGAAACAGGCCGTTGAACAGGAAAGCCACCAGCAGGATCGCCAGCACATTGAGCAGAACCGGCGTGAGCAGGTAGTCGTAACCCATGGCGTGGATCTGCTCGCCACCAAGGATCGCAGACAGCGCCGTGGCACCGCCGGGCGGATGCAGGCATCGCAGATAATGCATTGCACCCACGGCCAGCCCTACTGCCAGTGCCGGCGCCAGGGCATGGTCCGGGCAGAATATGTGGCAGCTGACACCGATGAATGCCGACAGCAAATGCCCGCCAAGCACGGGCCAGGGTTGCGACAGGGCACCGTGCGGCACCGCAAACAGAAGCACGGCCGACGCCCCCATCGAGGCTACCATCAGCAGCATACCTTCCGTGTGCAGATACCACTGCGACACCCAGTAAACGGTGAGAATCCCCAATAACGCACCCAGCGCGGAAATCAGCTTTTCCAGGTGGGTGGTGGTGTTGTGTTCGATCCCGAGTGATGCGACCAATGTGGACGCAAGATCTTTCCAAAAGGCCATATCTGTCTGCCAGAATGCACCAACAAGGTGCAGCATACTAGCGATATGGCCAACGCCTGACAATCGGTTCAGGCGTGAAGAAACTGCATCTCACTATTCGGTTTTCTTCGGATGCCCCGCCTGCTCGATGGCGTGCTGCACTTCCGGCGGCATGTAGTTTTCATCGTGCTTGGCCAGCACTTCCTCGGCCTCCACCAGATTCTGTTCCACCAGACGGCCGTTGGCGATGATGCCCTGCCCTTCGCGGAACAGGTCCGGCAGGATGCCGCTGTAACGCACGCGAATGGTCTGGGCGTTGTCGGTAATGTCGAAGGTGACGGCCAGGTCTTCACCGCGTTGCAGCGAACCCACCACCACCAGCCCGCCGACACGGATGCGTTTTTCCAGCGGCGCTTCGCCGGCCACTACTTGCGACGGGGTGTAGAACAGATTGATGTTCTCTTCCATCGCATACATCATCAGCCCGGTTGCCAGCGCCACCGCCAGCAGACCGCCCAGCACGATAACGAGCCGCTGTTTGCGTTTGGGATTCATGATTCGAGTTTCTCCCGTTTGATCTTGCGTTGAATGTCAGTGCGCAGGGTGCGCTCGCGCAGGATGGGCGCCAGTATGTTGGCGACGATGACCAGCAGTGAAATGCCATACGCGGCCCACACATATGCACCGTGTTTGCCCATGGCAAGAAAATCCGCGAAATTGTCGAACGCCATCAGTTGTTCTCCACCAGTTGCCGCACCCAGTTGCTGCGCTGTTCCCGTTGCAGGATCTCGCAGCGCGTGGCCATGATCAGCAGCACGGCGAACAGGAAATAAAAACCGATAATACACA
>JBMOPR010000489.1:0-1745 GCA_049323075.1 Pseudomonadota bacterium | reverse complement strand
GTTGATACATCCCTGTACGCTCGACAGCAGCATCCCTGCTGCTGACGGTCCCGGTCGCTGGAACGGCTTCACTCCGACCTTTCAATTCTGTGGCGCGGCTCAGGACCGCTCTTTTACCCGCTTCTGTACCGTCGACAGCACACCGCGCAGCAGATTCATCTCCAGCCGGTCCATCCGTGTGCGCAGAAAAAAACGCCGCACCCGGGTCAGCAGCTGTTTCGGGTTATTGGGATCGAAGAAGTCGATATCAAGCAGGGTTTCCTCAAAATGTCTGAGGAACCGCTCCATATCCTCTGACGACACCAACGGCTCGTCCCATTGCTGCATACCCGACAGGTCCGGCACCACCGGATTTGCCTGCCGTTCCAGCGCGGCCATCCGCATTTCATAGCAGATGACCTGGATGGCGGCGCCGATATTGAGAACCGGGTATTCCTCATTCGCCGGAATGCAGATGTGGAAGTGACAGCGTCGCAGTTCTTCGTTGGTTAAGCCAGCGTCTTCCCGGCCAAAGAGAATGGCAATATCGGCACCTACAGGCTCATTCATGACACGAGCCGCGCCTTGGCGGGGATCAATCAGGGGCCAGGGGATAGTGCGCAGGCGGGCACTGGTGCCAAACACCAGCTGGCAGTCGCCGATGGCCTCGTCCAGCGTTTGCACCACTCTCGCCTTGTGCAGCAGGTCTGCCGCCGCAGACGCCCGGGCGGTGGCCTTCGCGGTGGGGAACTCCTCCGGCTGTACCAGCACCAGCTGGCGCAAGCCCATGGTTTTCATGGCCCGGGCGGCGGCACCGATGTTGCCGGAGTCACTGGTATTGATCATCACGATCCGCAGACGGTCGAGCAGTTGCATCGGAAATACGCGCTCGCAAAGACTGAAAAGGGCCAAAATGGTACCAGATTTTGCTGAAGCGGGCCGCGGGTTCCTCTTAAAGGGCGGGCAATTCTGGTATCATTCGGCCCCCTGAATCGCCCGCTCTTTAAGAGGAACCCATCGCATGCATCCACTGCTGAATACTGCCCTGAGCGTTGCCCGCTCCACCGGCGACATGATTTCCAAGGCTTTTGAGCAAGTGGATCTGGTCGACGTGGAAGCCAAGGGTGCCAACGATTTCGTCACCAAGGTGGACCGCGCCTCGGAAGAGCGCATCATCGACGGCCTGCGCAAGCGCTACCCGGATCACAGCTTCTTCGGTGAAGAAAATGGCCTTGTGGAAGGCCAGGGCGAAGGCAAGGATTACGTCTGGGTGATCGACCCGCTGGACGGCACCACCAACTTTATCCACGGCGTGCCCCATTTTGCGATTTCCATCGGCCTGAAAATCAGGGGCCAGCTGGAAGTGGCCGTGGTGCTGGACCCGATGCGCAAGGAAGAATTTACCGCCGCCCGGGGCCGAGGCGCCCAATTGAATGGCCGCCGCATCCGGGTCACCAGCCGCACCAAGCTCGATGGCGCCCTGCTCGCCACCGGCTTCCCCTTCCGCCCGGACCAGAATCGCGTTTTCGACGCCTATATGGGCATGTTTGGCGATTTTGCCCGCTCAACCGCCGGCATTCGCCGCGCCGGGGCAGCGGCACTGGATCTGGCCTATGTGGCTTCCGGCCGCTACGACGGTTTCTGGGAATTTGGCCTGAGCGAGTGGGACATGGCGGCAGGTACTCTGCTGGTAACCGAGGCCGGCGGCCTGATCGGTGACATCAAAGGCGGGCTTGACCACCTGAAAACCGGCGATGTGGTTTGCG
>JBMOPR010000488.1:0-1756 GCA_049323075.1 Pseudomonadota bacterium | reverse complement strand
CATCGCCCACTATCGGCGCCGCGGATGCGTGTGACCGCGCGGGGCCTGCGCACGCGCCGGAGTCCCGCGTCGCTGCGCACCCCGCGCGCGTCGCCTCCTCGCCGACGCCACGGGCACCCGGCCGCGGCTATCGCCTGCAGTATCTGGGCCTGGCACTGTGCGTGGTACTGATCGGCTTCCTGCTGCTGAACTATACCCAGATGAGCCAGCAGCTCGGCGAAATCCGCTCCGAAAATGCCGCCCTCAAACGCAACCTCAACGAACAGTCCACCGTTGCCGAGTCCGTGCAGACGCAACTGAAATCCGAGATCGACACCGCCTCCACCCGCAACGTGGAAACCAACCGCCGCTTCTTTGAAAGCATGGAATGGGCCCTGAACGAGGAAGGCCAGTTCCCCCTGGGGGACAAACCGTTCAACGACAAACTGGCAGGCACCCTGGCCCAGCTGGCGGAGAACCTGAACAGCTCCGGCTTTCAGGGCGAAATCAGCGTACGCAGCCACCTCGGCCGCTTCTGCGCGGTAACCGGTGCCAGTGGTGAACTGGAGCTCCCGGAAGAAGGCCAGACCATGGCCAACTGCGAAGTGATGGAATTCGATCCCGCCCTGACCGAGGCGCTCGGCATGGAGCAGACCCCGGGATTCGCCAATTTCCTCGAAGCATTCGAATCCGAATACGGCGCCAGCATGAAGTTAAGCCTGTCCACAGTGGGTGACCGCCGGCCCCTGGTGCGGTATCCCAAAGCGGACGCCGAGTTCGAGGCCGACCGCTGGAACAAGGCCGCCGCCCAGAACCAGCGCATCGAAATCTCCATCAACCCCCACTGATTCCTCCCGGACAGGGCGAGTTTCCACGTTACCGCCTGGCCCGATCTGACCACAAACTGTCACCAACGCACCTGTCTGTCCTACCGCTTAATAGGCATATTAAGCGCACTCCTCACCTACGCTTAATAAATGGGCTTTAGGCCCCGGGCACTAAACCCCGCTATTACAAAGAGGGACTACAGATGGGAACCTATCAACACCCGATCTCCAGCGCCGTCGAGGTGCGTCCGCGCCAGGTGGACTTTCACTTTCCGGATGACCTGCCGAAATACTGGTTCAACGACAATCCCTACATCACCCATTTTCTCAACGCGCTGTCTGCGGTATTTCCCGAGGGCGAGCGCTTCTTCATTGAAACCGTGCGTCACTACCAGGGCCAGATCACCGATCCAACTCTGAGCAAAGAAATCCGCGGCTTTATCGGCCAGGAAGCCCACCACGGCAACCAGCACGAACTGTTCAATTCACTGCAGGAAAAACACGGTCTGCCACTGGGCCGGATCAGCACCTACGTCAAGAACCGGCTGGCCGGCACCCGGACATTGCTGAATCCCGAGCAGCGTCTGGCGATCACCATCGCCCTGGAGCATTTCACTGCGATCCTGGCCCATCAGGTACTGGCCGATCCCGCCTTCACCCGGGGTGCGCCGGAATCCGTGCAGAACCTGTTTCTGTGGCACGCCATCGAAGAAACCGAGCACAAGGCGGTGGCATTCGATGTGTACCGCGCCATCGGCGGCAGTGACAAGGTCCGCCGCATCGCGATGGCCCGCACCACCGTCTTCTTCCTGAGCCACATCTTTGCGTTCCAGCTGGTGCTGCTGTGGAAGGACGGCATGCCGATCCGGCCACTGAAATTCCTGGAATCACTCAACTTCCTGGTGGGAAAACCGGGCCTGTTCCGCCGCATTGCACGGGACTACGTCGCG
>JBMOPR010000487.1:0-1756 GCA_049323075.1 Pseudomonadota bacterium | reverse complement strand
ATGGCAACATCGTTGGCCATGACCTGACAGCACAGCATCGTCAGCGCTTCGCACTGGGTCGGGTTGACTTTCCCGGGCATGATGGAACTGCCGGGCTCGTTTTCCGGCAGGCTGATTTCCCCCAGGCCCGAGCGCGGCCCCGACGCCAGCCAGCGCACATCGTTGGCAATTTTCATCAGTGCCACCGCCAGCGTTTTCAGCGCGCCGTGCACCGCCACCAGCCCGTCGTGGGCCGCCAGCGCGGCAAACTTGTTATCGGCGCTGGTGAAGGGCAGTCCGTGGATCACCGCCAGCTCCGCCGCCACCCGCGCGCCGAATTCCGGATGGGTGTTGAGACCGGTTCCCACTGCAGTCCCCCCGATCGCCAGCGGATAAATTGCCGGCAACGTCTGCTCGATCAGCAGGCGGGCCTGGTCGAGCTGGGCGGCGTAGCCGGAAAATTCCTGCCCCAGGGTCAGCGGCGTGGCGTCCTGCAGATGAGTGCGGCCGATCTTGATGATGTCAGCAAACGCAGCGGACTTGGCCGCCAGCGCCTTCTGCAGAACGGACAGGGCGGGCAGCAGCAAAAGGAACACGCCCCGCGCTGCCGCCAGATGCATGGCGGTGGGAAACACGTCATTCGACGATTGCCCGAGATTCACCTGATCATTGGGATGCACCCGGCGCAGTTCACCACGTTCACCGCCCAGCAGCTCCGACGCGCGGTTGGCCAGCACTTCGTTCATGTTCATGTTGGTCTGCGTGCCGGAACCGGTTTGCCAGATGGACAGCGGAAATTCCCTGAAATGCTGGCCGATCATCACTTCCCCCGCTGCATCCATGATGGCGTTGGCGTGACTTTCCGGCAGCAGGCCCAGATCCCGGTTTACCTTGGTGCAGGCCAGCTTGACGGCCGCGAGGGCCTGAATGAATTCATCCGGCATGCGCTCGGTGGAGATGGCGAAATGCTCAAGGGAACGCTGGGTCTGCGCGCCCCACAGGCAATCAGCAGGAACCTCTACGGGGCCGAGAGAATCTTTTTCAGTACGCAGGCTGCTCATGATGACCACCTGAACCACTGGAGAATGTGCAACCGATCCGGCTTCATGTCGCTTCCTTGTGAATGACGGGGGTAGGGAAAATATACCTCACTTCTGCCAACCGTTGGGAACCGGCGGCGCCTGCTATAGTTACTGGCAAGCACCTACTGTATCTGGACTATCAGAATGGATGACCCGCTGCACATCGATCGCTGGACTGGCCTGAATGATGCGAATTCCATTGGGGGAAAACTGCAGTTCATGCACGGTGTGATGCAGACACACATGCCGTTCGTGACCCGGCTTGCGGTCGCCCTGTACGACGCCGATACGGATGACCTGCGCACCTTCGCCTTCAGCAGCCGGGAAGCCAGCCCGCTGACTCACTATTCTGCCAAGCTGGCCAGCTGCCATTCCCTGCACAACATCATTACCAGCGGACAGCCGCGCGTGGTGAATGATCTTTCCATCTACAATGATGTCGATCACGAACATACGCGCGTCATATACGCCAGCGGTTATCGTTCCAGCTATACCTTGCCCATGGTGTGGGAAGGCAATTTTTTCGGCTTTGTATTTTTCAACTCCCATCTGACCGATGTCTTCACCAATCGTGTACTCAACGAACTGGATGTGATCGGCCACATGATCGCGCTGCTGATCTATAACGAGCGCACCAATGTGCGCACCATGCTCGCCACCATCCGGTCGGCGCTGGATCTCACACACTCCCGCGA
>JBMOPR010000486.1:0-1756 GCA_049323075.1 Pseudomonadota bacterium | reverse complement strand
AATCGTCGCCTTCGTACATGCCGGGCATTTCGGCGGTCTCGCCGCCCACCAGGGCGCAGCCGGACAGTTCGCAGCCCTTGCCAATGCCGGTGATCACGCTGGCGGCGGTGTCCACGTCCAGATGGCCGGTGGCGTAGTAGTCGAGGAAAAACAGGGGTTCGGCACCGGTGACGATCAGATCGTTGACGCACATGGCCACCAGGTCGATGCCCACGGTGTCATGTTTTTTCAGGTCGATGGCCAGGCGCAGCTTGGTGCCCACGCCGTCGGTGCCGCTCACCAGCACCGGTTGTTTGTATTTGGAAGGAATCTCGCACAGGGCACCGAAGCCCCCCAGTCCGCCCAGTACTTCAGGGCGTTTGGTGCGCTTGGCCACGCCCTTGATGCGTTCCACCAGTTCGCCACCGGCATTGATATCGACACCGGCATCTTTATAGCTGAGGGAAGGCGGGTTGGCGGAAGGCGTGGTCGGTTGCTTTGACATGGGGCGCTGGGTCCGTATGGGTTGCAGGAACTGTGGGGTCGCACGCTGGCCTGAGCCGGCAAACAGGGGGCGTATTCTATCAGGAGTTGCGGGCAAGCCCAATCGTCGCGCCGGGGCAGGCCGGCACGGCGACACAGGTTTCGGTTTTATCGCCCTGGGCGACGTTGTAAACTGCGGCGTTTACATGATTCTCGAGGCTTGCCAGGACGTTATGAAAAAACAGGCGTATGGGTGGATTCTGCTGGCGTTGTGGGGGTTGTTGCTGACGGGCACCAGCCCGGCCCGGGCGACAGAGGTCGGCGGTCTGTACAAGGCATCGGTGGCCGTGAAGGATCGCAGCGACGCTGAACGGCGGCGTGCCTTTGCTGAAGGCTTTGTCCAGGTGCTGGTGCGGGCCAGCGGTGATTCCGGCATTGGCCAGCAGGAAGCCGTGGTGACCGCCATTGGCAGTGTCGACAAGTACATGATGCAGTATGGCTATGCCACCCGCGACGGGGAATCAGGCGAGCCGCAGCCGGTACTCAACATGGACTTCGATGGCAGCGCCATCAATGAATTCCTGCGCCGCTACGGCCTGCCCCTGTGGGGCAGCAACCGGCCGCCGCTGTTGATCTGGATGGCCTGGGAACAGGAACTGGACCGCGACCTGGTCAGTGCCGAGGCCAACCCGGGCGCTCACCAGATCCTGCAGCAGGAAGCCGTGCGGCGCGGTGTGGTGCTGTCTTTCCCTGCCTTCGACAGCGAGGATCGCTCACGCGTTTCCATCGGCGATGTGTGGGGCCTGTTTCCGGAACCGGTGCTGGCGGCGTCCGCCCGTTACCAGACCCAGTCCGTGCTGATGGCGCGGGTAAAGGAAACCGCAAGTGCCATCCAGATCAACGCCCTGTTCCATCTGGAAGGCCAGAAATACACCATCGACATCAACGAGGCCGACAGTGCCCGCGCCCTGCACCAGTTGCTGGATCAGGTGGTGGACCGCATGGGGGCCCATTACGCGCTGGTGGCATCCAGCCTGGGACGGCAGCAGCTGATCCTGAATGTGGAAGGGGTGGATGATCTGCAGGATTTCGCCGCACTCACCCAGTATCTGGACAGCGTACTGGCCATCAGCCTGCATCGCATGCATGCCTTGAAGGCGGATCATGCCGAATTCGTGCTGACCCTGGAAACCGGCCTGGATGCCCTGCGCCAGGTGTTCCGGGTGGATGGGAAACTGGTACCCAGCGTGGTGGAGACGCCGCCGATCCCGGATGGAGTCGCCGCCCCGGCCCC
>JBMOPR010000485.1:0-15766 GCA_049323075.1 Pseudomonadota bacterium | reverse complement strand
GGGAACTGCAGCCCAGCAAGGCTGCGCCAGCCAGTAACTTCAACTTCATATTTCAACTCCAGTTTATAGAAAAATAAGAATTCCGCCGGGTACCAGTGCGGTTCACCCTGCGGTGACGGGAATACAGGGGATCAGGCGCCCAAGTGAAACACCCCCATCCAGATACTGGCCGGTTTAACCTATACTGATTCCATTACCCCAGCTGGCAACCACTCCATGATCACCGGCCTGCGCCGTCTTGTACTGCTGATCGCGATCCTGCTGTGCGCGCTGCCCGCGCAGTCGGAGCCGGTGCGCCTGGACGTTGGCGACAGCATGCGCCGGGTATCCCGCAACGCCCACGTTCTCGTCGACCAGCAGGGGCGGCTCAGTTTCGACGATATCCGCCAGGCGCCTGCCGATCGCTGGCAACCGGTGACGACGGCGTTTCCCAATTTCGGCTTCACCAACGCCGCCGTGTGGCTGCGCCTGGAGCTGGTCAATACCGCCGCCACCCAGCGCGATTACGTTCTGCAGGTGGAGTATCCGCTGCTGGACAGCGTGCAATTCCATTACCCCGACCCCGCCGGCCAGTACCGCCACATCGAAACCGGCGACCAGAAGCCGTTCCGGTCACGGACGCTGCCGGAGCGCCATTTCGCATTTCCGCTGCAGCTGCCGCCGGAAATCCCGGTCACCCTCTACCTGCGGGTGCAAAGCACCGACACGCTGATCGCGCCGCTGGCAGTGTTCACCCGACCCGCCTACGAGGAAACCCAGCGCGTCGAACCCCTGTTCTTCGGTATGTACTACGGCGCCATTCTGGTGATCCTGTTCGTCAACTCGTTCCTGTTCTTCTTCCTGCGCCAGAAAGCGCAGATCTATTTCGTGGTGCTGCTGGCCACCTACGCCGTGATGGAGCTGTCGCTGAACGGCACCGGCATGGTGTACCTGTGGGGCGATCATCCGCAGCTGGCCAAGGAAATCCGGCCCATCGCCATCGGCACCCTGACCATCCTGGGCGTGCTGCTCACCAAGGCCTATTTCGGCATTCGCACCATCCGCCTGGTGGGTTACAACCTGGAAAAAATCGCCTGGGTGATGGGGCTGGCCGCCATCGTCGCCAGTATGCTGCTGCCGTTTGCCTGGGCTATCCGCGTGGCCATGATAGCCATCCTCTCCGCATTGCCGGCCATGCTGGCCATCGGCATCCAGGAAATGCTGCGCAAGAACGCAGCCGGCCGCTATTTCCTGATCGGCTGGTCCGGCTTCATCCTCGGTGGCGCCCTCAACATCCTGCGGGCCTTCGATCTGGTGCCAGTAAACTTCGCCACCACCTACGGTTCGCAGATCGGCTCGCTGCTCACGCTGCTGATCCTCAACATGGGTCTCACCGAACAGTTCCGCCAGGTGCAGCGGGTGCGGGAACTGGATCGCGAGCGGGTGCTGCAGCGCACGGCCGAGATGAACCGCCAGCTGGATCAGGCGGTGCAGGAACGCACGCGGGAATTGCAGGAAAAAAACGCCGAAGCGGAACGGGCCCGGGCCGAGGCAGAACAGGCGCTGCTGGTGAAAAGCCAGTTTCTGGCCACCATGAGCCACGAAATCCGCACACCCATGAACGGCGTCATCGGCATCACCCAGCTGCTGGCGGACACGCCGCTCAATCCGCACCAGCGCCATCTGGTCACCACCATCCGCAATTCCGGCGACGCCCTGGTGGCCATCATCAATGACATCCTGGATTTCTCGAAAATCGAAGCCGGCAAGCTGGAACTGGAAAACATCCGCCTGTCACTGCGCAGCCTGCTGGACGAATGCATGGCCCTATTCGCCAGCGCCACCGACAACAAGCCGGTGCGGCTGATCCTGCATGTGGAAACCAGCGTGCCCGACCAGATCACCGGCGATCCCACCCGCCTGCGCCAAGCGATCATGAACCTAGTGGGCAATGCCATCAAGTTCACCGAACGGGGCCACGTTATCCTGCACGCCGGCTACAGCGACACGTCGAAACAGCTGCGCATCAGCGTGATCGACACCGGCATCGGCATCAGCGCCGACAAGCAGGCCAAACTGTTCCAGTCGTTCTCGCAGGCGGACTCCTCCACCACCCGCAAGTACGGCGGCACCGGACTGGGTCTGGCCATCTGCCGCTCGCTGATCCACCTGATGAACGGCAGCATTGATTTGCAGAGTGCGCCGGGCCAGGGCAGCACCTTCACCCTGACCATTCCCACCGCCGCCGAAAGCCGGGTGGAGATCGTGCCGGTACTGAAAGGCCGCCGCGTGCTGATCATCGACCCGCTGCCGGCATTCCGCGCCGCGCTAACTGACATGTTGGCAGCCTGGGGCTGCGACGCGCGCAGCGCCGGCAACGAACTCAATCCCGCCTGCGACCTGGCGATCCTGAGCCGGCATCTGCCGGAGGCGGAGTACGACAGCTGGCTGCGCCGCCTGCGCTGCCCGCTGCTGCTGGTACCCGGCAAAACCAGCACCGCGTCCGTCCGCCCGGACCAGCCCCTGCTGGTGGAACCCATCACCCAGGAAAGCCTGCGCATGCAGCTGCTGGAATTGTTCGCCGGCCACGAACGCGCCTCGGTGATTCGCTCCCACGAGCCGGTGTTCAGCCAGCTGCGGGTACTGGTGGCGGAAGACAACCCGGTCAACCAGATGGTGATCCGCGGCCTGCTGAAAAAATTCGGCGTGGTGCCCGACATCGCCAACGACGGCCTGGAGGCAATCCACAACGCCCAGAGCGCCGACGCGCCCTACGACCTGATCCTCATGGATTGCGAAATGCCGAACCTGGACGGCTACCAGGCCACCCGCCAGTTGCGTCAGCTGCCGGGCTGCCGCCACACCCGCATCGTCGGACTCAGCGCGCACGCCATGAGCGAACACCGCGACGCCGCACTGGAAGCGGGCATGGTCGCGTTTCTCACCAAGCCCGTCGCCGTGGAAGCACTGGAGCAGCAACTGGCCATCGCCAGCAGCCGCAAACCTAACTGATCTTGTGCGCTCATCCGCCGAATCGCATCCCGGGCCCGCAAAAAAGCCGCCATTGCGGCAAAGTTTTCCCGGCACACCGCACAGCTTCTGATACAATTATTCGCAAAATTGAGCCGCAGTTTCGCAGTCTGCGCTGGCAGGTCCACCGTCCCGCCATCGCAACTTGCAGATCCATCAGGGAGAGGATATAACCGGTTCATGAGCCAGATCGATTTGTTTAACACGGTTTCGCGACCGGTGCGGGGCGGCGCTCAGCAAGGTCCCTCCAGCGAAGACGGCCATAACAACAACGCGCAAGCGACCCCAAAGACCAAAGGAACGACCATCGCAGGCACTATGCACGCAACCGACAGCGCACTCGACTCGGACGCCGCCTTCAAACTGAAGGGTAACCGCGTCACCATGACCATCCTCGAGCTCTACCGTTACGACTACCAGAGCTTCAACGCCACCCTCGCCGCGACCGTCAACAGCGCCCCCGATTTCTTCAACCAGACCCCCGTGATCCTGAGCCTGGAAAAATGCGCGCCGGATTGCTACATCGATTTCATCGAGCTGGGTGAGTTGTGCCGGGAATACGGCCTGGTGCCAGTGGCGATCCGTGGCGGCAGCGACGAGCAGTCGGTGTCTGCCAATGTGGCGGGGCTGCCGAAGCTGCCGGCGGCATCCATGTCCGGCAAGAGCAGCGACATCGTGCCGGACACCTCCGCCACCCTCCGCGAAGTGCGGGTGGAGGTGCCGGTGAGCGCCAACAAACTGATCACTACTCCGATCCGCTCCGGCCAGCAGGTGTACGCGCCCGGCGGCGACCTGGTGATCATCGCGCCGGTGAGCGCGGGTGCTGAAATTCTTGCCGACGGCAATATTCATGTATACGGCCCGTTGCGTGGCCGTGCCCTGGCCGGCGTGAAGGGCGATACCAGCGCCCGTATATTTTGTCAGAGCCTGGAAGCGGAACTGATTTCCATCGCCGGCAATTACAAAGTGAACGAAGACCTGCAGAAAGAGCACTGGAAGGAACGCATTCAGGCTCGATTGGAAGGCAATCAATTAGTCATTGGCCCATTGTGAACAAAGAGGATAAGACATTGGCTGAAATAATCGTGGTGACCTCCGGCAAAGGCGGGGTTGGCAAAACGACTACCAGCGCGGCAATCGGTACCGGACTGGCATTACAGGGCCACAAGACCGTGATCATCGATTTCGACGTGGGTCTGCGCAACCTGGACCTGATCATGGGTTGCGAACGCCGCGTGGTGTACGACTTCATCAACCTGATCAACGGCGAGTCCAACCTGAACCAGACGCTGATCAAGGACAAGCGCATCGACAACCTGAGCATCCTGCCCGCGTCGCAGACCCGCGACAAGGACGCCCTCACCATCGAAGGCGTACAAAAGGTGCTGGATGAGCTGAAAAAAACCTACGACTTCATCATCTGCGATTCCCCGGCGGGGATTGAAAAAGGCGCGATGATGGCGATGTATTTTGCCGACCGCGCGGTGGTGGTGACCAACCCCGAAGTGTCGTCGGTGCGCGATTCCGATCGCATCCTGGGCATCCTGCAGAGCAAAACCCTGCGGGCGGAGAACGGTGGCGAACCCATCCGGGAACACCTGCTGCTGACCCGCTACAGCCCTGAACGGGTAGAACGGGGCGAGATGCTCAGCGTGAAAGACGTGGAGGACATCCTGTCGATTCCGCTGCTGGGCGTGATTCCCGAATCCAAGGCCGTGCTGTCGGCGTCCAACCAGGGCAACCCGGTGATTCTGGATGAAGAAAGCGATGCCGGTCAGGCGTACAAGGATGCCGTGCGCCGCCTGCTGGGTGAGAACGTCGAACACCGGTTTCTCACTGCCAGCAAGAAAGGCATCCTGTCACGGATGTTTGGAGGGCGCTGAACATGAGCCTGATCGACTATTTCAAGGCCAGAAAAAAAACCACCGCCAGTGTGGCCAAAGAACGCCTGCAGATCATCGTGTCGCACGAACGCACCAAACGCAATCAGCCGGATTACCTGCCGGACCTGCAGCGCGATCTGGTGGCCGTGATCCGCAAGTACATTCCCATCAGCGACGAGATGGTACAGGTGTCGCTGGATAAAACCGATGATCACTCCGTGCTGGAACTGAACATCACCCTGCCTGAAGCGTCCTGAACTTCGCTGCCGTCCTGTCTGCGGTTTTCACGCCGCAGACCGGGCGCGTCACCACATGAATCGCCTAAATTCTGTACACTCTACGCGACCGCCTTGATGCTGGTCATATCTTGCTTAACCTGCGTTTGCTCCCTTAATAGCATTAGGATTAGTCTGGGATTCCACATTTCCCACAGGGACGGAAACGCACTATGCCAAACGCCAACGAAACCCTTGCCGCCATTCCCTTCGGTTCGCTGATCGGTGGCCCGCTGACTGCCGCCATCGAAGCCCAGGGCGCCGCCGCCATGTCCTCGGTAAAATTCATCAAGGCCGTGGGCTTCAAGGAAAACGGCGACGTGAACAACATCAGCTTCACCGCCAAGAAAGGCGACCAGAGCGTTGAAATCACGGTACCGTTGCTCACCATCGTGCCGATTCCCTTCATCCGCATCGATGACATGACCATCAATTTCAAAACCAATATCACCCAGTCAGAAGAAGCGAAAGACGAAAGCAGCTCATCTTTCACCGCCAGCGCCAGCCTGGAAGCCAGCGCCCGTTACCTGTTCTTCTCTGCCAAACTGACTGGCTCCATTTCCAACAAAAAGGATTCCAGCTCCACCAAGGATTCGAAGTATTCTGTGGAGCACACGATGGACGTCACGGTCCATGCAGTGCAGGATGACATGCCGGCCGGACTGGCACGCATGCTGTCGATCCTGACCAAATCCATCGACGACATGGGCGCGCCAGCGGCCGTCCCTGGCAAAGGTGGCAAGGGCGGCAAGAATAACGGCGAATAACCGCCGCCCTTCCAGAACAAGGCCAGCACAAGGGGGAACCGATGGCCGACCTTCAACAACTGATCGGGGCAATTCTGCGGGATCTGGCCAAGGCGCGCTTCGCCTCGGACCTGTATTCCCGCTCGGTTGCCCGCTATTACGAAAATGATTTCCTGCTGCGACGCTTTCCGATTCCCCGCTCTGAAATCGAAGAGGCGGATCTGGAGCTGAAGTTCGCCATCGCCGACGTGCGCGACAACGGCGTGAATACGGAAACCCGCGAGGCCAACATTGCCTTTGTGCTGGAACGCACGGTGGAAGAGCTGGTGGCAATATTTCTCGATTGCGCCGGCGTGTTTGTGGACCATCCAGACCAGCGCGATGTCAAAGAGGATTTGCACAGCAAGCTGAGCAAAGGCTTCAATTCCATTGCCATGCGCATCGAATTGCGGCAGCTGGCGTTGCGCTATTTTATCGATTCCTACACTCACCTGATTGGCCTCAAGGGCCAGTTCGACTATGAGATGGCGCTCAAGGGGCTGCACAGTCCGTTCTTCTGGGGCATCACCAACTACCGCAAGGAAGGCGTGAACCTGAGCGACCTGAACGCACCGGTCGACGCGGTGATCAATGCCGTGTTCGCGCGGGAGGAATTCACCGAAGTGCTGAAAGACCTGGCGGGGCCGATCCAGAAAATCTGGCAGGACAACCACGACGCCCGGCTGGAAGTGGAAGTGTCGGGCGACCGGCTGATGCATCTGGGTGAAGGCACTCTGTCCACGCTGAAACTGAAAATGTCCGTGCGCAATCACATGTGGACGGAAGTGAAAACCGAAGAACACCGTTCCACCCGCGTACTCACCTCGGAGTGATGGATCATGGCCGATGAAGACGAAAGCAAGAAAGACAGCGCACTGAGCCTGACCCAGCTGATCGGCGCCCCCATTCGCGCCCTGGTGGAAGCCGAAGCGCAGGCAGCCATGGCCACCGCGAATTTCATCCGCAGCGTGGGTTTCGTGCAGGATGGTTCCGGCAATTTCGGCAAGCTGGGCGATCTGCAGATGGCCAGTTTTCTGCGCAAGCGCCGCAATGCGCAGGGCGAGGAGGAAACGGTCGAGGTGCAGATTCCCCTGCTCACCATGCTGCCGATTCCCGCGCTGCAGATCCGCGATGCGGAGCTGGAATACACCGTGAAAATCCTCGACACCGAACTGAGCCGCAGCGACAGCCCGGCCGCACAGCAGGCCAGCGCACTGGGCATGCCCGATGTGCCCGCCACCCTGCGCGCCACTCTCGCCCGGGACACGCGCAGCGAGCACCGGCGGTCGCTGGACATGCTGGTGAAAATGAAGGTGAACATCGAGCAGTCGGACATGCCCGCGGGACTGGCCAAACTGCTGAGCATATCGGCGGAGAGCGTCAACCAGCGTCTGGTGCAAGAATCCGAGCCTGCACCCGCATCCGGCTCAGCCACCGCCAAACCTGCACTACCATCCAGCGGCGACTTCACCATATGAACCAGGACATTGAAACCCGCACCCAGCTGGCGGCGGGCACCATACCGTGCCCCTTCTGCCAGACGCCGATCATTCTGGACCTGCAATCGATCTTCGCGGCACGTCCGTTGCGCTGCTCCCATTGCGATGCCGAACTGCAACTCAACCGGGAATCGTCCGCCGCCGCCCTGCAGCAACTGCAAAACTGGAAAGACGACATGGAACAGGCCCAGCAGCCCCTGGCGTCCACTGCCGAGGAGCTGGTGATGATTCCACGTCCGCGCAAACCCCGGCGCCAGCGCACTTGAGCAGACTGGATTCCTATTTCGTCGCCGACCTCGACGATCCGGGCGACTGGACCTTCCAACCGATTCTCACCGCGGAACAGCAACGCCAGCTGCTGCGTTTTTACACCACCACGGCCAACGTCCTGCGGCACCGTCTGCAGCGGGAACTGGGCGCCACCGCCCGCGCCTTCGATCTGGAAGGGTTTCTGCGCAGCCTGATGCCGGCCCATTGCAACGAAGATGACATCCGCATGGCCCAGCGCCTGCTGATGATCCAGGAATATTCGGCGCACCGGGGCCACGCACCGGCGATGGCGACCGGCGGTACGGTGTCCACCCGCAATCAAACGCGCTGGAAACGCTGGCAGCCCTGGCTGCAGCAGCAATTGCTGGCAGCGGCGCAGCAGAATGCGGAACAGAGTCTGCTCTGGCGCTGCCATCTGGTGCGGGTGCCGCAGCAGTGGCTGGGCGCAAGCGCCATCGCCGCCGGCATGCGGCAGCAACTGCAGGCGAGCCGTGCATTGCAGTCGTTGCAGATCGAGGAACTGCAATTGGAACTGCAGCCGCCGGCACCCGGCGGGCTGGACTGGATCGAGCAGGCGCACTATCAGGAACTGGACAGAATCAGCGCCGAGTTAGCGCAGGAACGCACCGTCATCATCGAACTGATCCGCGATGGCAGTCAGCTGCAGGCATTCTCCGATCTGGCCCTGGCCTTCGAACTGGACAGCCGGTCTGCCCTGGAGACCAGCCTGCACTATGCTCACCCGACACTGGGGCAGCAGACACTGCAACTGGCGATGGGCGAAAATGCCATCCGCGTGATCGCGGATTCCGCCCTGCAGCGCGGCCTGGCCGACTGCTCGGTGAAAGCATTCCGCCTGTGGCGCTGCGCCGGCAGCACGGCGCCACCCTGGTTTGGCGTGCGCCGTTACGTGCCCACGCTGATTCCGTGGAGTGTTTTCTGGTGGCTGCGCCACGCGCTGAAACTCAATCGCTGAACGCCACCGTATCGATCATCCCCTGCCCGCGATGCACACCGGTTTCCAGCGCTGCCACCGGTTTGCTGCGCAGCAGGTAGCCACCGATGCGCACGTCATCCCCCAACACGAACAGGCCCAGTTCCGACATCAGCTGTTGCGCAAACTGGATCGCGCCATTGCGCAAAACTGGCACCAGAGATTGACGCGGCACCAGCGGAATTTTCCGCATCAGCAGCCATTCGCGCCGCTCCTGTTGCGACAGCGTGGCAATGCGCGCGGGAATGGCCTCATCCTGCACCACGTTGCCACCGCCTTCGCCCTGGCTTTTCAGTACCCACTGCGGCCAGTTCACCACATCCTGCACCTGGGGATCAGCGACAAAAAATTGCGCCGTGTCCAGCGCCTCCGTGGCAGCATCTGCCTCCGGCTGCCGGTACCAGTGCACCTGCACGGCCTTGGCCGATGCCAGTTGCAGACCGATGGTGGGCGCCAGCGTGACGTGCAGGGTTTCCAGTTCCGCACGTAACCGCAGCAGGCGTTCGCTGCGCCCGTGCGCATCCTGGAAATCAGCCAGGTTGTAGCCGGTGCGGAAATACAACACCTGCACCGGACCAATGCCACGCAGGTGGCAGGCCGGCGCCAGGGACCGCTCCAGCAGCGCATCGATTTCCTGCAAGGTGAGCCGCACGACGCGCGCGCCCTTCTGTTCCACCACGCGCGCCACCTTGCGCTGGTCGAAAATATTGTCCTCGGCGGGTTCCACCACGAAGACCACGACGGGAGCTGCCGCGTGCGGGTGGGTGGACGGGTGCTGGCGCAGCTGCCCGACCGCGGCCTGGTACAGGGTGTCCCCCAGCGCTTCGGTGACAGGATTGGCCGCTAACGCAGGACGGCCCTGTGTCGCCAGACCCAGCCGCTGCAGTTCCGGCCACAATTGCTGCTGGATCTGCGCCAGCCCTTCGCTGAAAGGCCCCATGCCAGCGGCGATGCTGTTGGCCTCCACCAGCTTCCACTTCCGCGCCTGATCCTGCAGCAGGTCGACGCGGGTCATGTTGAGCGGCCGCGCCCGGCGCTGCGCCAGCGGCACCGACTGCAACGCCTGCCACAGCTGGGCCTGCAGGGTCCGGCCCTCCAGCACCGGCCCCAGGGCCTGCGCCAGGGCGGCGTTGTCCCGTGCCAGCCGATCCAGCCGGGCACCGATGGCCCGGGCCACCTGCTGCGCCTGCATGAAATCATCGCGGCTGATCTGCCAGGGCAGCAGCGCCAGCGGGCTGTGCCGCAGGGCACCGTGGTGGTCTTTCAGGCCCAGTTGCGCTTCCAGCGCCAGGGCCGTGGCCTGTTCCGCCAGCGCAGGGTAGAGGGCGATTCCGCTCGACATGGCTCACCTATTTCGACAATCATGGAAATTAATTCAACAATAGCCAGTCACTGGACAGACGTCAACTATATTTCTAGAATTATCGAAATACATTGATCTGCGCCAAGGGGATTCATGGACAAACAACTGGAACTGATCGCCAAACGGCTGGCGGAACTGGGCCATCCCACCCGCCTGGGCATTTTCCGGCTGCTGGTGCAGTCAGGCCCTGCCGGCCTGCCGGTGGGCGACATCCAGCAGCAGCTGGCCATTCCCGGCTCCACCCTGTCGCACCATCTGGCGCGGCTGATGCAGGCGGATCTGGTTACCCAGGAACGGGACAAGAACTCGCTCTACTGCAAACCGCAGTTCAACGCCGTGCAGGAAACACTGGAATTTCTGCTGAAGGAGTGTTGCCAGGGCAGCTGCTCGCTGGCGGATGCGGTGAGCGGCAACGAAACCGCCTGCTGCAACTGAAGCTTGGCTGTGGGCACGGCAGGTACCGCCCACCAGAACGGCGCCCATAAAAAACGGCCGGCACAGGATCCATTCCCGCGCCGGCCGTTTGCTTTTCAGCCGTACATTTCGGTATCGCAACGACCCTATTTCGCCAGCGCCACCACGTCGGCACTGCTGTAAAAATCCCGCAGGTTGGCACGGATACGGTCTTCCGCAATCTGCTTGATCACGTCGCGCTCCAGCAGGTCCGGCAGGATCAGTTTCAGTTCGGCCGTGATGAACGCCTGGTCGTAGCCCATCTCGGAAACAAAGGTTGCCAGATTGCGTTCGCCGTAGTGTTCGAAGATGTAATCGACGATGCGGTGAATCATGTTGTGCAGGTATTCGGTGTGCCGGATTTCCTGCCAGATATCCTCGGTCAGCTGTGCCGTGCTGTCGATCTTGTCTTCATCCACATATTTCTGCGCCTTGGAAAATTCCTTCTCGCTCAGTGCGCCCCAGAAATGATCGGCGATGGTGCGGATGTTGTTTTCCGACAGTGCGTTATTGAGGATGCGCTCGCTCAGATCCACCGAATTGCGCAGGTTGGCGTTGATGAATTTCTTGATTGTCGTCTCGGCCGCTTCTTCCAGCTTCGGCATGGCCTTGTTCAGGCTTTTGGCACCGAATTTCATCAGCGACGACACGCCCGGCACGTTCTTCACCAGCGGGTTTTCCGTCATCACATAATCCTTGATGCCGTGATACAGCACGTCGCTGATCAGCTCGCTGTAGATGGGGCTTTCCAGAATGATCCGCACCACATCCATGCGCACCACTTCAAATTGCGCGTAATGGGAAATCGCCTTGTCGTATTCCGATTTCGGCACCAGCGTCTGCAGGTTGGCGGAATTGTTCAGATCGGAATTGATGGCGGTGACGATGGCCTTCACCACGACACTGCGCATTTCTTCGGTAAAGGGAACAGTTTTCACCAGGCGACTGATGTGTTCCTTGAGCTTGGCCTCGTCCAGCAGCTGCGCCAGGGTGACATTGGCGCCCCAGGCGTAAATCGCACTGGCTTCGCGCTCGATGGTTTCCTGCAGGCCTTCGCCCCGGATGCGTGCCAGCAGAAATTCCGTCTGCAGCTGTTCCAGTTGCTGCAAGGATTCAGTGGTTATCTTGCTCATGTTTCCCCCTGAAAAAAATCAGTTGTCCTGTGATTGTTGTTGCCGCTGCTGTTCGCGGCGGTAGGCGGCGGGTGTCAGACCCAGCCAGCGCCGGAAGGCGCGGTTGAAATTGGAGGTGTCGCTGTAGCCCAGTGTGGCGGCAATGGCGTCGACGGATTTGCGGGTTTCACTCAGCAGCAGGCGAGCCTGCTCCAGCCGCACCTGATCGAGCAATACCTGAAACGAGGTATCGGCCTCCAGCAGCCGGCGTTTCAGCGTGCGCGGCGACAGGTGCAGTTGTGCCGCCACCTGATCCAGCTTGGGCCAGGCGCCCTCGAAATCCTTCAGCAGCCGCGTGACACGATACACCAGGTCGTCCTTCACCTGTATTGTCTGCAATTCCTTCTCGCATTGCGCTTCAGCCAACTGCCGCGCCACCGGGTCGGACAGCACCAGCTTGCGCTGCAGATGCACTTCGGGAATCAGGATCTGGTTCACCGTGTCGTTGAAGCGCACCGCATGCCCCTGCTGGAAATAACGCATGGCATCATCGAAATGGAGCGGCTTGTCGCCGGTGCGGCGCACCTGGATGTCACGGGGAATTTCCCCCAGCAGGTTCATGCTCATGACGGCAAAACTGGTCATGAAGGCTTCGAGCATGAACAGGTAGGCTTCGCCCATGGGCACGGCCTCGTCGATCTCCAGCACACCAAAGCCCTGCTGGCGGTAATACAGCAGGCGCATGAATTCGAAGCGGGTACGGCAGTATTTCACCGCCAGTTCCAGCGCCTCGCCCAACGTGGACGCGCTCATGGCGGCGAAACCGAGAAAACCGTGGGTGGACAGTTTCAGGTGCAGGCCGAAAGCAAACGCCAGCGCGGGATCATTGGCCAGCCGGCGGGCATTGCGGATCAGGGCAATGTACTGGCGTGTGCTGAGACGGCCATCGATGGATTTGAGATCCGCCGGCGCAATGCCGGTATTGTGCAGCAGGGCGTCCACGCCAATGCCCCGCTCTGCCAGCAGGTCTGCCAGCAAGGCTGCGTAAATGACGTGGGCGCCGCTGCGGTCGAGTGCGGCCAGAGTGGATTCAACCATGACGATCTTCAGGTGGCCCTAAATGACCGCACATTAACCCGCTGGCTCCGGCAAGGCAATGCCTGCCGGGTCAGGACGCGCGGGGCCAACCCATCAGAACAGCTCGTCGGCGGCGGATGCGGGTCGCTGGGCAGCCGGCAGGGGCTTTGCGCCCGACAGGTAGGCGGCGTCATCACGCCCCTGGTCGATCACGATTTCCACCCTGCGGTTGAGGCTGCGGTGCTCTTCCGTGTCGTTGGCCACCAGGGGCCGGGTATTGCCATAGCCCACGACGCGAAATCGGGTCGGCTCAAATTCGCCCTGTTGCAGCAGATCCTGGGCCACTGCCGCCGCCCGCGAAGCAGACAGCTCCCAATTGGAACGAAAGCGGGCATTGTTTACTGGAATGTCGTCGGTATGGCCTTCCACCGAAATGTCGCCCTGCAACTGGCGGATGGCCACGCGCACCCGGTCCATTACCGGCTGGAATGAGGGCCGCAGAGTAGCCGTCCCGGCACCAAAGGCATCGCGGTCCAGCACCCGCACCAGGATGCGCCGTTTCTGGGCTTCGACTTCCAGCGAACCACGGCCGATATCCGCCTGCAGCTGCGCCGCCAGCCAGGCCGCATCCGCCCGGGTCCAGCCGGTCAGTCGCTTCATCACCGCCGCCGCGCGTCCGGAAGCAGGTGGCGACCCTGTCGCAGCCGGTGCCGGTTCCGTTGCCCGGACCGGTAGCGACAGCACCAGAACGCAGCCGCCCGCCAGCAGCCAGCACAACATCCTGCGTGAAAATGCCAAGCGCGCTTCCCCTTTTTCATAATGTCATGTGATTTCAGTCTAGCAGGCAGACCGCGGCGGATTGACCGCGTGACGGCAATCACCGACACTTTCCGCCTTCGCGCGAGGTGCCCCCAATGGCCAAGAAAAAATCCGCGGTGGATTTCGAAAAATCCCTGCAAACCCTGGAACAGCTGGTGGAAAAAATGGAAAGCGGCGAACTGACGCTGGAGATGTCGCTGGAGGCGTTCGAGCAGGGCATCCGCCTCACCAAGGAATGCCAGCAGGCGCTGCAGGAGGCCGAGCAGAAGGTGCAGATCCTGATGTCCCGCAACGGCAGCGACGAATTGCAACCCTTCAGCGAAAGCGACGACGATCAATGAGCAATACCGAATTCGATCTGAAGTCCTACCAGGCCCACTGCCAGCAACGGGTCAACACCCGGCTGGAACTCTGGCTGGCCCGGCAGAACGGCCTGGCGCCCCGGCTGGTGGACGCCATGCGCTACGCCACTTTCAACGGCGGCAAGCGGGTGCGACCGGTACTGGCCTACGCCGCTGCGGAAGCGCTGGGTGGCAACCCTGACCACGTGGACGACATCGCCGCCGCCCTGGAAATGGTGCACTCCTATTCCCTGGTGCACGACGACCTGCCCGCCATGGATGACGACGATCTGCGCCGCGGCAAGCCCACCTGCCATATCGCCTTCGACGAAGCCACCGCCATCCTGGCGGGGGACGCCCTGCAATGCCTGGCCTTCGAGGTACTCACCCGCTCCGACGCGCCGCTGGATGCGCTGATCCGGCTGCAACTGATCCAGGCGCTGGCCACCGCTTCCGGCACCCGGGGCATGGCCGGCGGCCAGGCACTGGATCTGATGGGTGAAGGCAAGACCCTGTCACTGGAACAGCTGGAAACAATCCACGCCCACAAGACCGGCAGCCTGATCCGTGCCAGCGTGCGCATGGGTGCGCTGGCCGTGCCTGGCGTCACCACTGCGCAACTGGATGCGCTGGACCGCTATGCCGGTGCCATTGGCCTGGCCTTCCAGGTGCATGACGATATCCTCGATGTGGTGGGTGACACCGCCGTCCTGGGCAAACAGCAGGGTGCCGATGCGGCCCTGGCCAAGGCCACCTACCCTGCCATTCTGGGGCTGCAGCAGGCGCAACAACTGGCCCGGGACCTGTGCGATCAGGCTCTTGCCGCCCTGCAGTCCCTAGATGGTCGGGCGGAGCCCCTGCGAGCCCTCGCCCGCTACATCGTATCCCGCCAGCACTGAGCCGGCGGGCTTGCCGAACCGGGCACTTTTTTCACCGGTCATTTCAAGCAAGGGGTGTGTGCGAACCGGACACCCCCTATAATAAGCGTTACTTTTTCGCCCACCCGCCCGGACACCTCCGCAAGGCTGCAGCATGTTCAATGAGATCCCCCTGACCCGCCCCGTCACGCCGCTGCTGGACCAGATCGAGCGGCCGGAGCAGCTGCGGGCCCTGGATGAATCCCTGCTGCCCCAGCTGGCGCAGGAAGTGCGCGCCTTCATGATGTACGCCGTGGGCAAAACCGGCGGGCATTTCGGCGCCGGCCTGGGTGTGGTGGAACTCACTATCGCCCTGCACTTCGTCTTCAACACTCCCGCCGACAAACTGGTGTGGGACGTGGGCCATCAGACCTATCCCCACAAGATCCTCACCGGCCGCCGCGACCGCATGCTGAGCATGCGCCAGAAGGGCGGCATCGCCGGCTTTCCCAAGCGCTGCGAGAGCGAGTACGACACCTTTGGCGTGGGTCATTCCAGCACCTCCATCAGCGCGGCCCTGGGCATGGCCCTGGCCGCCCGCATGCAGGGCCGCCCCGACAAAACCGTGGCCATCATCGGCGATGGCGCCCTCACCGCCGGCATGGCGTTCGAGGCCATCAACCACGCCGCCCACACCAAGGCCGACATGCTGATCATCCTCAACGACAACGAGATGTCGATCTCGGAAAACGTCGGCGGTCTGTCCAATTACCTGTCCCGGGTCTGGGCCAGCCGCACCTACAATTCCTTGCGCGAAGGTGGCAAGAAAGTATTGGAAAAAATGCCGGCGGCGATGGAATTCGTGCGTCGCACCGAAGAGCACATGAAAGGCATGGTGTCGCCGGGCACACTGTTTGAGGAACTGGGGTTGAACTACATCGGCCCCATCGACGGCCACAACCTGGACAAGCTGGTGACGTATCTGGGCAAGCTGCGCGATATTCCCGGCCCGCATCTGTTGCACGTGAT
>JBMOPR010000484.1:0-15804 GCA_049323075.1 Pseudomonadota bacterium | reverse complement strand
TCCCCGCGTCGCTCAATCTCCGCAATTTCCGCCTCCGCCATGCCGAGCAGTTTCAGCCGTGTTCTGGCGCCTTCCACCACAGCGCTTTCTACAACTGCACCACCCGGCCCTGCCTGACCGAATTTCAGGGCCGACAGATATTCAGTCTGCGTGGCAAACAGATCCTGCGAATAGACACCCGCCACGGGCTCACCGGCGCGCACTGCCTGCCCGGTGGTATTCACATACAACTGCTCCAGCCAGCCGGACACGCGGGTGTGCACATGCGACACGCGGGATTCATCCGGCACCACCGTAGCGATGGCGCGCAATGGCTGCGTGATGGTTTCCCGTTGCACCCTTTCCAGACGAACACCGATGGATTGCAGCTGCTGCTCGCTCAGATCCACCGCTACCCGCGCCTGGGCGGCATCGCTGCCGGCATGCGCGGAATGATCCACCGCAGCAGGAACCCTAGACGCCGCATCGGGCGCTGAAAAATCATGGTGAAGTGAAAATGGCCAGCCATGGCGGAAATGCTGAATGCCCAAAACCAGCAGCAACAAGAGGATGCCGGTCGCAACGCCAACAATAAGGGGCCGCCACTGCGACAGGGCTTTCGGTCGGGATATCATGGAGTGTGATCCTTTGTCGTACCGGTCATGCGATCAAGCCGGGCCCAGGCCACACCCAGCGCCGTTTCAGCCATCACAAATTCGGCCTCCACATCCCACAACGCCTGCGCGGCCTCGATCACGGCAAACAGGGTGCCCTGGCCCGAGGCATAAGCCGACAGGGTTGGCTGAATCAAACGCTGTGCACGGGGCACAACATCATCCCGCAAGGCGAGATACTGGATTTGCGTCACTTCGAGCTGATCGCGCGCCGCAATCGCATCGCCTTGCACCATCCGCTTCATGGATTCCAGATCGGCGCTGGCCATGCGCTCCATCGCGCGGGCCTCTGCCACACCACCGCGCAGCTTGTCGCGCCAGATCGGCAGGCTGACACCCACCATCAGCATGGCCCCCTTCCCCTCTGCCATCGTCGACGCATAGCCCACACGTACCATACCCATCGGGGAATACATCGAGCGCATGGCTTGCACATCCGCCATGGCGCGGGAAAGTTCGGCGTTACCCATCTGCAATTCCGGTCGCTGCCGCAATGCCGCAGCAGACACCTCGTCACGGGACGGTAACGGATTGTCGAGTTTCGGACTGACCAGATCAGGAACCGGCATCCCGGTATCACGACCAATACTGGTGTTGAGCATGGCTTCTGCCGAGCGGATACCCGCCTGCAATGCACGCGCCGAGGATTCGAGCCGCGCCACTTCAACTTCAACCCGCAAGACTTCCGACTGATTACCCGAACCGGAACCATAACGGGCATTGGCCGCATTCACAAACTGCCGGGCAAGTACAATCTGCTGCTGAACCACCGTCGCCATCCGCCGTTTTTCCTGCACCATGTAAAAGGCGGTAATGGCATCCAGTTCCACATCCAGCGCCGTGCGCTCGGCTTCGGCTGCGGCCTTTTCGGCATCGGCTTCCGCCGCATGGCGACGATGCGTCAACACTTTTGACAGGGGAAAACGCTGCTCGATACTGACACTCCAGTCATAGCGCCGATCGCTGTCATCGCTGCCGCTCGCAATCGGGGCTGGCGCCGGCTCGCCCTCCATGGGGGGCTCTGTCGACGCCGGCATCGGCCCTTCACTGTCCATCCGGTCGAAGGGGTAGTGATCAATGGAGGGCGCCAGCATGGGGTCTTCCAGCGCCGACACAATGGCGGGACGTTCCCTGGCCGCATCAGCACGGGCCCGCGCCGCAATGATATCCTGGCGCTGCTCGCGCGCCATCCCCACCACCGCTTCCAGCGACCAGCGCGCCGGCATTTCCGGCTGCGCCAGACAAAATCCGGGGAACAGCAACGCAAGCAAGGGAAGAAAAACAAAACCTGTCGCTTTCATAGGCATAATGCCCATTTCGCCTCGCCAATCGGCATTCGTCATTGACCGGGACGCGGTGCAAACCACCACTGCTTCTCGTGCAGATTCAATGTACGAAACTATCACCTGAAAATCACATTACAAATCTCTAATTCAGGTTAAAGTCGGCAAAAGCTGATTTATGTCAGAATTTACGCCCACCTCCTGATGAGCGGGAATTGCTTACCGGCGACAGTGCAGCTGCGACGGGCTGCACTGCTCATATCGATACAAAGTTGCCGGGGCACCCCCTTATGCAAACTCAAACATACCGCACAAAATTCTTGCGATCGAATTTCACCCGGGGGAAATAAACACCGTCTTTGGCGCGTTCGCCTGCGCCCACGACCATCACCACTTCGGCATCCCTCGGCAGATTCAGCAGTTTTCTGACGCGCTTCTCGTCCATGCCTTCCATCGGGCACGAATCAAACCCGTAAGCACGGAACGCCAGCATCAGGTTTTCGGCTGCCAGTGCAACACTCTTGATCGCCCAGACCCGCATGTCCGATTTTGTGAAGGGTCCGCGCGGCATGGGACGAAACAGCCCCGCAACGTTGGTCACGGCTTTCTTTATCGCACCAATGCTATGCAGGGGCCCTTGCCAATAGGTGAATGTCACGCCTTTGGTATAAAAATCCTTCCAGTGCTTGGGAATCTTTTCCTGCGGCCACTGATCGATATTCAGCTTCGCGATTTCCGGCCAGTTTTGGGTGCGGGCCACCACCACAATCAGCTCTGCCGCCGTGGTCGCTGCATTCTGGCTCATGCAGGCCTCAACCAGCTTCTGCTTTTTTTCCGGCGATTGCACAACGTGAAATTCCCAGGGCTGCAAATTGCAGGAGCTGGGGGCCAGCAACGCCAGATCCAGGCAGGCATCCAGCACATCCCTGGGGATTTTGCGGTCGGTAAACTTGCGCACCGAACGCCGGCTTTCCACTACCTGCCGGAACTCATCACCGTAGCTGCTTTCCGGCGCCGGCTCGTAATAGCGCTTCTTTACGTTGTAATCGTAGCCGTCGATGGTCTTGCCTCTGCGCAAGGTTTCTTTCAGGTCTTCCAGAAACGAGCTCTGGGATTCCACTTTGCTGTCGGTCTCAGACATGATTCATTAACTCCGCTTGTTCAGGTGATTGCAAAAAGGTGCTACATCCGCCCATGGCAGAACACGCAACCAAAATTGCTGTTCGCGTACACTTCCATAAAGGGCGCGCCATCGTTTCCGTACTGCGAGAATTTCTGCAGAAAGGCATCCGGATCTGCCGCCACGCCTTCCACGATAGAGTTGAAGAACCAGTCTTCATAGCCCGGCGCCGTGCGCGCGGTTTCGATCCAGCGCATCATGTTCTCCCTGTCACCGACGCGGGCATAACCTTCTGCCTGATGAAACGCCAGACCCGGAACGGCGAACGGCGCCTTCTGGGTATTGTCGCGGCAAAAATAGATATCGCAGGGCACCTCTTCCATCATGGTCACCGTTTTGTCCGGTATGCCGGTCGCCAATGGAAATCCGATCAGGGTGCCGCCAACCGCGAAGGCCGCACCGATGCCCACATGATAGGCATCGACAATGGCGGCATCCGCCAGCGTGGTGGCCGCGTTCCAGCGTTTGAAAACAGCGGCATTGGCCATGTCGAGTGCGTTGAGAAACGCAGGCGCGGCGATGCCATCGGGGTCCAGCTCTTCCGACCGTCGCATGTCTCTGCCGACATAGTAATTGTTGAACATGGCGTACTGCAGCTTGCCGTTTTCAAGCGCCATGGCCATGCGCAGCGATCCACGCAGAAAGTGTATGCGCGCGAGCTTTTCCTGCTCATCCCAGTCCTGCAACAATGCCAAAGCCTCGCCCACGCGTTTTTCCGCGCTCACCCGCTTGTCGAGGCGGCCGTCCGAGAATCCCTCCCAGAAGGCCTGATCCGCACATTGATAGATCTCGTCGTGGCTGCGGCCGGACAACGGACCGTCACAGGCCAGCCAGGGACTGGGCAGGCGCGGCTCTGCGTAGATACGCGCGGTGGACATCTTGAAGGAACGGGGGTCCAGACAGGTTGCCAGCTCTTCAGCCGTGGGCTTGGTGGCAAGATCAAAATCGTAGATCACGGGAACCTTGCACAGGGGTACTTTCGAACATCCCGTCAACATCATCGCCGCCAAGGCAAGCGCCGCCCAATATGCCCTCATCAAAACACCCCGTCTTGTTGTTATGCCGTTTGGTCAATTTTCAGAATCCAGCTGGACATTTTCCCACCAAACAACCCCCGTTAATCAAGTCCCTTGCGCAAATTCGTGTCCTCATGCGCCAGTCGGCGCGCGTCCGTCACCGTGAATGACCTAACCGGAATAGATGCTAGGGCTGGTAGGCCTGCACGTTTTCCTGCTCGTTGGGATCATTGCGCGCCACGATGGCAATGGCGGTTTCGCTGGTGCTCAGGTTGATGGGCTGGTGGGGCACGCCGGCAGGAATGAAGATGAAATCGCCGGCCACGTTGATAACGGAATGCTGCAGATTGTGGCCGTAGCGGGTTTCCACTCGCCCCTGCAGCAGGTAGATCGCCGTTTCAAAACCACGATGAAAATGCGGTTCGGCGCGGGCACCGGGGGGAATGATCACCCGGTTCATGGAGATGCCCGTGGCGCCCGCGGTGACGCCGGAAATACCAACATAATTCGGCAGTTTCTGCAGGGTGTCGACAGTGTGATCGGGGCGAACGGTGATGATGGCGTCCTGGCTGGGGCTGGTCTGGGACATAACGGGAAATCCGGAAAAGGTGGAAGCGACACCCGATTCTACGCCAGCACGCCGGTAGAACGACAGCGAGGCCAAACCGCGTTGAATTACGAAATCCACCCGCGCCTGACATCATCAATTTGCGTCATTTTTCACAAAGGGGCCGCTGCAGTGGCAGGCTGAATTGTCAGTGCAAAGGCGGACATGCCAGAATCCGCGCCGGTACGGGGTTGATTCGATAAATGATTCAACCCAACCGCTTCGTTCACCTCGTTGCACAGGGAAATCACATGCCGCTGTCCAGCCACACCGTTCATGTTCCGCCATCACGACTTGCACTGTTTTTGCTGTTCACCCTGCTGCTGGCATTGCCGCAGACACATGCATTGGCGGTGTCGCTGTCAGCTCCGGAGCAGGTCAATGCCGACAGCCCGCTGAACATTGGCCTGGAAGGTGTCAACAATCCGCGGGATTTCATCACCATCGTCAAACCCGACGAGTCCGAAGGCCGGTACAACGACTATGAATACACCCAGGGTGACAGCGTGCAACTGTTCGCGCCGGTGGAACCGGGCGATTATGAAATCCGCTGGCTGGGTGCCGAGAGCCCCTATCCCACCCTGGCCCGGCAAAAACTGAACGTGCTGCCGGTGTCGGCGCAACTGCAGGTGCCCGCCACGGCAGCCATCGGTACGGCCATTTCCATCCAGTGGCAAGGGCCGGACAATCCACGGGATTTCATTACCCTCGTGCCCGCCGGTACAAGGGAAGGCCAGTACAGGGAATACGTTTATGCCAGCGAAGGAAAATCCGTTTCACTGACGGCACCGGTCGAGCCCGGGAATTACGAAATCCGTTACCTCACCGGACGTGGCAACAAGACGCTCGGCAGCGCACCGATCCAGATCACCGACTCCGCCGCCAGCGTGCAGTTCGCCTCGCCCGCACGCATCGGACAAACGCTGTCGATCCAGTGGACAGGCCCCGCCAATCCGCGCGAATTCATCACCGTGGTCAAGGCTGGTTCCCGTGACGGTCACTATGCTGGCTATACCTATGTCGATAAAGGCAATCCGCTGGACCTTCTGTTGCCTGAAGTACCCGGCGATTACGAAATCCGCTACATGACGGCCGATTCCGATCGCGTGCTGGCGCGGGCGCCGCTGAAAATCGAAACGGTGGCGGCCAGCGTGGACGGGCCGGCAACGGCCGTGGCGCGCAGCCTGATTCAGGTAAAATGGAGCGGCCCCGACAATGCACAGGATTACATTGCCATCACACCGGCGGGCAAACCCGCTTCGTATATTCACTACAGCTACACCGCGCGCGGCAATCCGGTAACCATCGAAGTACCGAAAGATCCGGGGGACTATGACATCCACTACCTCACCGCCAACAGCGCGCAGTCGCTGGCCATGGCAAAACTGAAAGTAACCCCCTCCGCGACACCAGGCAAACTACAGGTGATGCCACCGACAGACACCGCAAAAAATGCAACATTCCAGACTGTGGAAGTGGTGCTGGATGCATCCGGCAGCATGCTGCAAAAACTGGATGGCAAGCGCCGGATCGATATAGCCAAAACCACGCTCACTCAACTACCGGGCATGCTGGAAGCGGGCAAGCAGCAGTTTGCGCTGCGGGTGTTCGGCCATCGCAAGGCCGACAGTTGCGACACTGAACTGCTGTTGCCGCCCGCTCCGCTGGACAAGGCCGCCATCAGCCGGACCATCGGCAAACTGGAAGCAAAAAATCTGGCGCGCACCCCCATTGCCGATTCGCTGAAGCTGGTGCAACTGGATCTGGCGAACAGCCCCGGAAAGGCGCTGGTGATCCTGCTAACTGACGGTGAAGAAACCTGTGACGGCGATCCGGCGGCAGCAATCAAACAACTGCGGGCGTCGGGCGTCGATGTGCGGGTGAATGTCATCGGTTTCGCCATCGGCGAATATGCGCTGAAGCAACAGTTTTCCGGCTGGGCTGAAATCGGCGGCGGCACCTATTTCGATGCGCAGGATGCGGCAGCCCTGCAGAAGGCGTTGACGCAATCGCTGCAATTATCCTTCATGGTGCTGGACGAAAAAGGTGTGGCAATCGCATCGGGCAATGCAGGCGATGCGGCGCTGGCACTGCCTGCTGGACAGTACCGCGTCAAGGCTGGCGGGCAGGAACTGAAGGTGACGATCACGGCAGACGAAACCAGCACGCTGACGCTGCCCTGAACACCGGCGGCACACCTATTACGGGCGCCGGAACATGCGGATACAGTTGCGCCCTTCGACCTTGGCCTGGTACAGCGCACCATCAGCCGCCTGCAACAGATTCTCGAAGTCTGTCTGTTCCGGATGCAACTGCGAGATGCCAATGCTGGTGGTGATCTGAACTACCGCACCATTGTCCGCCAGCACGCGACAATGGGCCAGCTGCTGCTGGATGCGGTTACCCAGCAGTAGCGCATTTTCGGCCGGTGTGTGGGGCAGGATCAGCACGAATTCCTCCCCACCGATGCGACCAAAGGTATCGTGCTTGCGCAACTCCGAGGTGATCAGTCCGGCAAATCCTTTCAACATCTCATCACCTGCTGCATGCCCGTGGATGTCATTGATCTGCTTGAACAGATCGAGATCAAACATCATCACCGACAGCGGATAATCATAGCGCTGGGCGCTGCGTACCTCACATGCGCCGATTTCAAACAGTTTGCGCCGGTTATAGATGTTGGTGAGCTCATCCCGTTCCGCCAGCCCCTGCAACTCACGCTGCAACCGCTTGAGTTCGGTAATATCGGTGGCAATCACACCGGTTGCGTAAACGTGACCGGCATCATCATGGATGGGAAACTTGATCGACAGGTAATCTGATAACATCCCGTTTACGGGAGCCTGTTCTTCCACCGTGATACTCTCAGGCCGTCGCTGCGCCTGCAGATCCGCTGCGCGGAAGGCATCCGCAATTGCACGGGGAAATAACTCGTGATCGGTGTGACCGATGAAATCATGATACGAGTGATGAAACAGCCGCGTATATTCCTTGTTGACATACATGTAGCGGCCATCCACATCCTTTACGCCAATCACCGCGCGGGAATTATCGGCAATGGCTTTGAAAATCAAGGCAAAGGCCTGCAGCTCCTGGTAGCCCATATCGTTCATGGCACATTTCCTGACCATCCGGGTCGCAGCTACCACTATAGCAGCCATTCCCCAGACCGACCTGCAGCGGGCTTTCGTTACACCCGCACTGCGCGCAACCATCTGAACCGGTAAAGATTTATCTGACGTAGCCGGCAATGTATGCTGTAGGCACCGACCGGCGCTGCCCTTGCAGTCTGCGTCAGCCCGCGAGCCGTTTTTTCTGATTGACATCCACCCGCCCCATCCACCCGGCATGACTTCGTGCCGACACTATCGGGAAATCATCCATGCTCATATCCGTCATCAACCGCTCCAGAAAAATCAGCGACGAAGAAGTGCAGACTGTCATCCGCGCAATCAACCGCCAGATTGCGGAAGATTTCGAACCGTACTGGAGTTTCGGTGCCACCCTGCGTCTGGAAGGCTCCACTGGACCAGCCAATACCCGTCATCTGTCAGACCTGCGTGGCGATGCGATTCTTTACCTCTATGACAGGGCCAATGTGCCGGATGCGCTCGGCTACCACTACACCAACTGGCGCGGCATTCCGTACGGTTTTGTATTCACCGACCTGGCGCGAAAGCTGAACGAACCCTGGAGCGTCACCCTGTCGCACGAGGCACTGGAACTGCTGGGCGATGCGCAGGCCAACCTGCTGGTACAGGGCCCCCATCCCGAGCACCCGAAGCGTGAGGTGTTCCACTGGTTTGAAATGTGCGATGCCGTGCAGTCCGAGATCTATGAGATCGAAGGCGTTGCCGTCTGCAATTTCGTGCTGCCCACTTACTTCACCGTCAGCGACGAGCCAGGCACGCGCAATGATTTTCTCGGTCGCGTCGACAGCAAGGGCAACGCCTTGTCCTCGTTCGGGGTCAAGCCCGGCGGTTACGTGGGATTTTTTGATCCGGTCACCCAGGACGTCGAACAATGGGCGCCGGCAGATGATGCGCTTGCCCACAAGCGCATGGACATCAAGGGCCGCCTCGCAAGCGGGCGTGGCTATATGCGCAAGAACAGCAAGGCGGTGGTGTCCAACGAGCGACGGCATCAGGCCAGCCTGGAACAGGGTAACAGCAAAAAGCCCGCGCCAGCCGGGGCCAAACGAACGGCAGCGCCCGGCAAACGTCGCAAAGGCTGACGTGCGTGTCTGGCGGCGGCTGATCTCTGTCGCCGCCGCTCCGCTTTCCCGGCCAAATTGCGCTAGAATCAGCGAGTTACTCCACCCGCTGCCGGATACGCTCATCTCATGATGGAAATTCTCAAGGCAGGTAAAGACCTGCGCCGACTGAACGAACTCAGCAACACGCTCATCAAGTACGGTTTTGGCGACCTCATCCGCCGCATGGGCCTGGCCGACAGCCTGGAGCGCGCCGGCAAGCTGATCCGTTACCAGATGTCTGAAGACTTCCTGCATCTGCAGCCCCACGAACGCGCCCGCCGCGCCATGGAGGAAATGGGCCCCACCTTCATCAAGCTGGGGCAGATTCTGGCTACCCGGGTGGATCTGTTTCCCGCCGAGTGGATCGACGAATTCGGCAAGCTGCAGGACGAAGTGCCCGCCGTGCCCTTTGCCGATCTGCAGCCGCAGGTGGAACGCTCGCTGGGCCAGCCGCTGAACCGAGTGTTCCGCGTCGTTGACGACAAGCCGCTGGGCACCGCATCGATGGCGCAGGTGCATCGCGCGACCACGGTAAAAGGCGAACGCGTGGTGCTGAAAATCCGCAAGCCCAACATCCGCGACAAGATTGAAGCCGATCTGCGTCTGCTGAAATACGTGGCCAAGCTGGCGGAAAGCCAGTCCGCCGAGCTGAAACGTTACAGCCCGTTCCAGATCGTGCGCGAATTCGAACGCTCACTGATCCGCGAACTGGATTTCAGCGTGGAGTGCAAGAACGCCGAACGCATCGCGCAAAATCTCAAGCAGTTCAATTTCGTGAAAATCCCGCGCATCTACTGGGAGTGGACCTGCGAGGATCTCAACGTGCAGGAATTCATCGAGGGAATTCCGGCCCGCAATGTGCGCGAGATCGACGCCGCCGGCCTCGACCGCAAGCTGATCGCACGGCGCGGTGCCAAGGTGGCCTGGCACATGATGCTGGTGGACGGTTTTTTCCACGCCGATCCGCATCCGGGCAACATCCTGGTGCTGCCGCGCAACCAGATCGCCATTCTCGATTTCGGCATGGTGGGCAAACTCTCCAACTCCCGCCGCGACCAGTTGATGAAACTGGTGCGCCACGCCGTGTTCCGGGAAATTCCTGCCGCCGTGCGCATCCTGCAGCAGTGGTCGAACAAGACCGGCAATTTCGAGCAGCTGGTCAGCGAATGCGAAGATTTCATGCAGCAGTATTACGGCGTGCCCCTGGACCAGCTCAACATTCCGCAGATCATCACCCAGGCCGCCGACACGCTGCGCGAACACGATATCGCGCTGCCGCCGGACATCGCCATGCTCAGCAAAACCTGCATCACGCTGGAAGGATTCGGCCGCCTGCTGTACCCGCAGTTCGATCTGATGCAGGAAGCGGAAGGCCTGATCAGGATCTGGGGCAAGGAGCGCTACAAACCCGGCAATCTGGTGAAGAAACTCGGCCTGCGCGCGTTCAATTATGTGGACAGCCTGTTCGACGACGCCGAAGTGACGGCGGCCACCGATCATGCGCCGACGCTGAACGGCATCGACCGGGGGCTGGTGGAACGGCTGGCGAAGCGGCAGGAGCGGCTCAGGTACCGCCAGGTGCAGCTGATGGTGGCAGTGGGCTTTCTGCTGTCGTCCACCCTGCTGATGCTGCTGCCGGAAGGCCCCAAGCTCTGGGGCATGCATGTGGTGGGCATCGTCTTGTTCCTGGGTTCTGCTGTCGGCATCCAGTGGCTGCTGTTCCTGCTCTGGTGGGGGCATCGCAGCACCGACTGAGCCACCGTCGCTATTCCAGGTCCACCAGACCGACCTATACTGCACAAGTCGACAACAGACGGAATGCACATGGAAGAAAATCCCGGAGAATTGTCCGACTTTCAGCCAACAGAAGCTCCTATGCAGGAGCAAGGACCGCCCCGTCCGGCCTTTTCCTGGCATCGCAGCCTGCGGTTCCGGCTGGCCACCGGGCTGGCGGTGCTGTTTTTCAGCCTGGTCACGATCAGCCTGACCGTCATCTGGTGGCAGGGGCTGCCGCTGCTGTTGCAGGAAAATCGTCTGCTCAACCAGCAGATCGGCGAGAACATCGCGGCTTCCCTCAGTCAGCAGTTCAAGCAGGCAGAAACCCTGTCACGCAATCTGGCGCAGCTGGCGGAGGTGATGCCCTACGATGACATGACCTACCGGCGTGTGCTGCCTCACCTGATGGATCTGCCGGAACTGAAAAACCTGATTGCCGGCGGCGGGCTCTGGCCCGAACCCCGCCAGTTCGATCCGGCACTCGAGCGCAATAGCCTGTTCTGGGGCCGCGACCGCGATGGTGCATTGCAGTTCTTTGACGATTACAACGATCCCGCCGGCCACGGATACCACCGTGAGGAATGGTACGTGCCTGCCCGACTGCAACCCCGCGACAAGCCCTACTGGTCCCGCTCCTACACCGACCCCTACTCGCTGCAGCCCATGGTCACCTGCACCACGCGATTCAGCCGGCAGGGGCAGTTTGCCGGTGTCGCCACTGTGGACCTGAAACTGGAAGGGGTGAACGCGCTGCTGCAGGAAAAGTTCCGCGACCGGCCGGGGTACGCCTTTGTGGTGGACAGGAACAACAAGTTCATCGCCTTTCCCGAACTGGATCTGGTGCGCACCGAACGCCCTGGCAACAACGGCCCCGTCACCGATTTCAGCTATGCGAGTGAACTGGCGCTGATCAAGCCGGTTTTCCAGCCGGTGGCGGAACAGCTGGCCTTGCTCAACCAACGCGATTCCAGCCAGGCCGACCAGGATAGCGACGCCGTGCAGCAACTGGCCCAGGCCATCGACGACGGCAGCTACCAGATCGAGCGCCAGGAGGCGGGCGTCATCGCCCATAATCTTACCGGACTGGCCTCGGACAAACCCCTGCCACTGGCCCAGTTCACTCTGGATGACGACATCCTGCTGCGGCAACCGGCTGACGTCGTCATTCACCAGATGCCGCATACGTTCTGGAAAATCGTCAGCGTGTTTCCCCGTTCGGAAACCACCCGCTCCGCCATGGCCATCAGTCGCAGCCTCACCTGGGGCACGCTGGCCGGCATCACGCTCACCGGTCTGCTGTTTGCCCTGTTCCTGTGGCGGGTGCTGCTGCGACGGCTGGACTACATGACGCACCAGATCCGCGAAGCCGCGCAGCAGGACCCCTCGCTGTCACTGCAGCGCGCCACCCTCGTGCACCACCGCAGCGAGGACGAACTGGATCTGCTGGGCCACTGGTACAACCAGCGCACCCGCCAGCTGCATGAGGCGCTGCTGGCTGCGCGCGCAGGAACGCAACAGCTGGCACGGGAAAATGCCGATCACCGCGCCACCGCCAGCCTGCTGGAAAAAACCCTGGCGCTGCAACATGCCCTGCTCGACAGCACCAACCTGATCATTCTCAGCCTGGACAGCGGCGGCATGATCCAGCACTGCAACGCGGGCACCCTCAAACTGTTGGGTTATGGCGAAGCGGAACTGATCGGCAAAACCTTCCCGCACAAGCTGATCCTGCCAGTACACCTGCATGTGCGGCAGCGGGAACTGCAGCAGCGCCTGGGCCGGTCGGTGGAAGGTTTCACGCTGTTCACCCAGGCACCGGAATCACGACAGTGGACCTTCCATCGCAAGGACGGCAGCCCGCTGCCCGTGCTGCTGCAGATCAGCCCGGTGCTGGATTCGAACGGTCGCGCCCATGGCTGGGTGGCGGTAGGTACGGATCTGTCGGGCCAGCCGGACACCACCGCCGCTCCGACGACGCCCGCTCCCATGCCAGCCACCGACGACAATGCCAGCCCGTCATTCCTGGGCAGCCTGTCGCAGGAACTGCGCACCGCCCTCACCAGTATCCTGGGTTTCTCCCGTCAACTGCAGAAAAAGATCGGCAGCACCGATGCCCTCGACAGCATCGAACGCAATGCCCACCAGTTACTCGCCATCGCCAACAGCCTGCTGGACCTGTCCCGTATCGATGGCGGCCAGCCCGATCTGCAGACCAGTGAATTCAACCTGGGAGAACTTGTGGACGAGGTGCACACCGTACTGCGACCGCTGCTGGAAGGCAAACCCATCGACTACGGCTATCACATCCCGAAGGAACCGGTGCTGATGGAAGCGGACCGGCGCATGATCCGCCAAATCCTACACAACCTGCTCCGTTGCGCCATTCGCGCCACCGATCATGGCAGCGTGGATCTCACCCTCAGCCACGGCGACACCGGCGGCCATGTGCACCTGATCTTCAGCGACACCGGACGTGGTTTCTCGCCGGAAATGAGCCAGCGCCTGTTCCAGCCGCACACCCCGCTGGAGGGCTACACCCAGCACAAGCCTGGCAACGGGCTGGATCTGTACCTCACCTGGAAACTGGTGCTGCTGCATCAGGGCCGCATCAGCCTGGACAGCACGCCCGGCAAGGGTACCCATATCACGGTTGAGCTGCCCCTGCGCCCTGCCGCTGCCGCTGCCTGAACGATAACGCTAACCGGGCCGTCTGACTGGCCATTGACGACAGGCAGTTCCGGAGCCTGTGTACTGCTACTCAAGGGATATGCGTTACTCTCGCAGGCGCCACCGGAATTCCGGACGTCCACCTGTTTCACCGCAACGACCGGATTCACCGTCACGAGAGGAAACGAATCATGCCGTATTACCCGGAAATCAGAACGCTGGGCGACATTGCCCGTTTTCATGGCACCCAGCGCCCCGACGCGACCGCCTTCGTGTTTGAGGATCGCGCTTCGGATTACCGGACGTTCAATACGCACACCAACCAGATCGCAAATGGGCTGCTCGCAGAAGGTATTCCCGCCCAGTCGCGAATTGCAGTGATGGGCAAAAATTCCGACTGGTATTATGAACTGCTGATCGGCAACGCCAAGGCCGACATGGTCACCGTGGGCATCAACTGGCGCCTGGCACCGCCGGAAGTGGCTTACATCCTCAACGATGCAGAGGCCAGAATCCTGTTTGTCGGCCCGGAATTCATTCCGCTGTACGAAAGCATCAGGGACAAGCTGCCCGCCATCCAAAAAGTCATCGTGCTGGCCGACGGTGACGCGACCTATCCCACCTTCGCCCAGTGGCGCGCAGCCCAGCCCGTCCAGGATCCGGATATCGACGTGCAGCCTCATGCTGTTGCCGTGCAGATGTACACCAGCGGCACCACCGGACATCCCAAGGGTGTGCAGGTGGCACACAGGGCGTTTTACGCGCTCAATGAAATCGCCGCACAGGCCGATGAGCCGGAGGAGGAATGGACGACCTGGACCGATCGCGACGTCAGCCTGCTGGCCATGCCCAATTTCCACATCGGAGGCACCGGCTGGGCACTGATCGGCATGTATGCGGGCGCCCGCAATGTGGTGCTAAGCGAATTCATCCCTGCTGCCTGCCTGCAGGCCATCCGCGACCACCGCATTTCCAAACTGTTCATCGTCCCGGCGGCCATGCAGTTCGTGCTGGCCGATCCCACTTGCGCCGAAACCGATTTCTCCAGCCTGAAATACATGATCTACGGCGCCTCACCGATTCCCCTGCCGTTACTGAAACGCGCGATGGACGTTTTCAAATGCGGCTTCATCCAGCTGTACGGCATGACAGAAACCATCGGCATCGGCACCTACCTGCCCGCCGAAGATCACCATCCTGATGGCAACAAACGCATGCGTTCCGCCGGCAAGACCCGCGCCGGCGTGGAAGTCGCCATCAAGGACCCGGACGGCAATATCGTGCCCGATGGAGTGATCGGGGAAATCTGCATCCGCTCGCCGGGCAACATGGTGGGTTACTGGAAACGGCCGGACGCCACGGCATCCACGCTGGTGGACGGCTGGGTGCATACCGGCGACGCGGGCTACCGGGATGAAGATGGCTATATCTACGTGCAGGACCGCATCAAGGACATGATCGTGTCCGGCGGCGAGAACGTGTATCCGGCGGAAGTGGAAAGCGTGCTGTTCGGCCTGGAGGGCATTGCCGACGTGGCCGTGATCGGCGTGCCCGATGACAGATGGGGCGAAGCGGTGAAAGCTTGCGTGGTATTGAAACCCGGTGCCAGCCTGTCCGCGCAGGACATCATGGTCTTTGCGCGGGAGCGGATCGCCGGTTACAAGGTGCCGAAATCGGTGGACTTCATTGCCGCACTGCCCCGCAATCCCTCCGGCAAAATCCTGAAACGGGAATTGCGGGCGCCGTACTGGCATGGCCGCGATCGTCAGGTGAACTAGAACCAGCACCGCTGCCGGCAGCCGGATTTGCTGGCAGCAAAAGTGTGCTATTTCATCCCGCGACAGCCTGATTTTCCAGCACTTGCGAAGGACGACAGCCATCCCCTTCGGCTTTTTGACGCCTTGACACCCCGGTGCCACCCTTTCGTGACCGATTGGTCACTTCGCTTGCGATAAGCGGATCACACCATCGAAAACCGGCGCTGACACCTTCGCAAAGGTCTGTCCCGCAGTCTCCTTTCTCTGTCGCCGTTCGCCATCCAAAACAAGAATGAAGCAAGCAAAGGAGAACACCATGAAGCCCTTGAGCGGTTTCGCATTGGCATTGTTGGCCACCATCCCTCTGCTGCCTGGATGTGGCGGCGGAGGTTCATCCTCCTCCGGCAGTAACAGCGACCGGGCGGCAACGACGGCAGAAGCCGGCACGACTTCCACCCCATCCACTGCCTTCGACAGCCACGCCTTTTTCGACGCCCGCATCGCCCCGCGCCTGAATTTCTGTGCCACCTGCCATGTACCGGGCGGTCTCGCGGATACCGACGCAGGCGACGGCCTTCTGCTGTCCAGCAACAGCGCCAGCCGCTACGAC
>JBMOPR010000483.1:0-1760 GCA_049323075.1 Pseudomonadota bacterium | reverse complement strand
ATCGCAGGAGCCGGTGAACGGCGTGGTGCGCGTGAAGCTGTACAAGGGCAACGTGACCGTGGTGGGTCGCCAGTCCATCGACTCGCTGTTCGACACCCGCATTTCCACCTTCGAGGACGACGGCGGCGCCTACAACCAGAAGGATGCCGAAGGCTTCATCAAGCTCAACGCGCTGCGCATGCGGATCGCCGCCAGCAAGGGCCGTAAGTTGAAGTAAGTAATTGTTTTACAAAGATCTGGTCAAGAAAGCCCCCACGTGATGTGCGGGGCTTTTTTTATGCCCGGATTTAAGGCCTGCCTTTTCTGGTGGGCCGACCAGTGGCATCTATACTGAGATGACGGTCATTTAGCAGTTGGAGCCCCATGCTGATTCACAAGCCACGCGCCTGTACGGACACGCATTTCTTTCGCGCCCTCAAACCGGCGGTGGTGGTGCTGGGCGAGGGTGGCGTGGTGCTGGATTTCTCACCCGGGGCGGAAGCTCTGTTCGGCCTGCGCCGCAGCCAGCTGGACCGGGTCGGGTTCGGTCAGTGCGTGCCCTGCCCGAAGGAATATCACAACGACCTGACGTCCTACCTGCTGGATTACGCCGAAAGCAATCCCAACCTGTGGCACCAGCCCCTGGTGGCCTACCGTTATGACGGCGTGCGCTTTCCGCTGGTGTACCGCATCGCCAGGGTGGAGGGCGCATCACCCTGCTGGATCTGCGAGTTCGTCGATGCCGCCGAATACCAGGGCAATCAGCACCGCCTGAAGCAGCAACTGGATGAAACCCTGGCGTCGTCCCGCGCCAAGTCGCGCTTTCTGCACCACATGTCGCAACAGTTTCGCGCGCCCATTGGCCGTCTGCTCGGCGCCATCGGCGAGGCGCTGGACTACGGCCAGTTGCCCGGCGCGCTGGCCGACAACCTGGAGCAGGCCCTGCTGTCGGGCAAGGAACTGCAACGCTCGCTGAACGAGATGGTGGATTTCACCCGGCTGGAAACGGACCAGCTGGAATTCCAGAATATCAATTTCAATTTCCGCCTGGTGCTGGAGGAAATCGTCGACGGCTTCAGCGATCTGGCCAAGCGGCGCGGCATCGAACTGGCGACTCTGGTGTCGCCCTATGTGCCGGAAAGCGTGGTCGGCGATCCTGACCGCCTGCACCAGATTCTGCAAAGCCTGCTCAACAACGCATTCAAGTTCACGCACGAAGGCGGTATCACGGTGAAAGCCGAATGCCAGATCGAAAACGACACCCACGCCGTGATCGAACTGGAAGTGACAGACACCGGCGAAGGCATGTCGGAGGAAAAGGCCAGCGCTGTCCGCACGGCCTTTGAAAAACGCGATGCCTCTTTTTCCGACCGTTACGGCGGGCTGGGCATTGGCCTGGCCATCAGCAAGGAACTGCTGGAGTTGATGGGCGGTTCGATCTCGCTGCGTACGGTGGAAGGGCTGGGCTCCACGTTCAAGGTTTCACTGAAGTTGCCCAAGGGGGCGGGGCTGGAGGCCAATTCCTCGCTGTTGAGCCGGCACCGGCTGGTGCTGGTGAGCGATTCGCTGCGCGACCGTCCCAAGCTGCTGGAATATTTCCAGGAATGGCAACTGGAAATTGAGAGTTATGGCAGCAGCCCGGTGGCGCTGGAGAAAATGCGCCAGGCCAGCCTGACAGGACAGCCCTGCGAACTGGTGGTGATCGACTTGCAGCAACCCAAGCTGGCAGGCCTGCAGCTGGCGCAGGAAATCAATCGTATTCCCGCATTCGCCAATGTGCG
>JBMOPR010000482.1:0-1766 GCA_049323075.1 Pseudomonadota bacterium | reverse complement strand
TCCGTTGTGGCTAATGCGGCTGGCGGGGGCGCTGGAAGTGGCGGCAGCACCAGGCTTGTTACTCGGATACTGGCTGCCCTGGTGGGCATTGCTGGGGTCGGCGCTGCTGTGCTGCGTGATGGTGGGAGCCACCTACACCAATTTCACCCGGCGCCCGCCGGCGTTTGGCTGGGGTACGCTGGTGATTCTGGGTTTGTGCCTGGTGCCAGTGTTAGTGCGGTTCCCCCTGGTCAGTGTTTTCCTGACTTGATCCCCGGACCGGAATCTGGCGAGCGACGGCCATTATCGCAACACGCGTCGCACGCCCCAATGCCCCGCCCCAAACAGCCCCAGTGCGACCAGCCCCCACACGCCCGCGATAAAGCCAAACAGGTCCGGTGCTTTCATCAGAGTGGTCATCAGCGAATCCTGGTAATAGAAAAACCATTCATGATTTTCGGGAAAAATCTGCGTGTGCAGCCAGTAGAACGTTTGCGTGGGCCCGAAGGCCAGCAGCACCAGCCCCAGCAATACCAGCACGCCACCCATCCCCACCAGAATCTGTTTGCCGCCGGGCGCGGGCAGTTTGCGCCAGCGCATGCAGACCAGCGTCGACACCAGTAGCGCCAGGCACACCCAGCTGACGTGATCGAACAGCCGGATCAGGTTGGCCACGTCCTGCAGATGGATCGCTTCGGCCTCACGCAACAATGTGTAGCTGCGGCCGCCGCTGGTGACATAGGTGATCTCCCGCAGCCCTTCGCCACCGTGCTGGATGGCGCGCACGATCTCGGCGAACAGGCGTTGCTGTTCCCGTGAGGTGGTGAGGGCGAAATCCCGTTTATAGCGGTTCTGCGGGCCGTAGGTTTGCACGTGCCGGTCGATGTCCAGCAGCTTGTGGGCCAGCGGATACGCGAAGTCCACCGGTGCCAGCAATTGCCATCCCAGCCAGAGCGCGCTCACCAGCAAGCTGAAATACAGGCAGAGCGCGGCGAAGAAACGCGGAATGGCAACAGATGTCATGGGAAAAAACCTCGGGGCCCGGTGTGTACAGAACGATTGGTGGGGCAGTCTACTGGAAGCAGCTGGGTGGGGTAAAACCGTTGCATGGTGTGGACTGGCAGGTCGCTTTTGGTTAGGCTCCCCTTGTCTGCTCATAAAAACAACAACCTGGACTGATCGATGCCTGTGATTCCTGCTTCCCTGTTGCGTTCCCTCCTGTTGTTCTGCATTGGCGCTGGCCTGTTGTTCTTGGCTTCGCGCGCCGTGCATGCGGCACCCTGGCACAAGCCGCCGGGGGAGCCGCTGACCGGCTATGGATCGGCCGAGCGCCATATCACGACGGATTTCACTGAATACCGCAGCGGCAATGCCGCAGACGGCGACCAGATCTGGACCTTCGTGCCGTCGACACTGAAATACGGTGAGCGCGCGCCGGTTGTCATTTTTCTGCACGGATTTGCAGCGCTGTACCCCGCGCTCTACCGCACCCACATCGACCATCTGGTGCAGCAGGGCACTATCGTGATCTTCCCGCAATTCCAGAAAAGCACCCTGAGCGGCTTCCTGCGTGAAGCGGGGCTGGGTCAGGCGGCGGACCAGAATGTCTGGGCGCAGCGGGCAGTGGACTCGGTGGCGCAGGTGCTGACGCAGCTGGGCGATCAGGTGCAGCAGGATGAAATCTATCTGTACGGCCATTCCCTGGGCGGTCTGATCGCGCTCGCGTGGCAGGCCAATGGCGGTGTGCCGGTCAATGCCATCGTGCTCAGCCATCCGCAGGTGAACGC
>JBMOPR010000481.1:0-15892 GCA_049323075.1 Pseudomonadota bacterium | reverse complement strand
TACACACCAAATCCCACGAACGCCAGGGCAAACACCACCAGCACTGCCATCAGTTCGAACGGATACCAGTTGAACAACTGCTGCGGTCCCAGCATCAGTACTTCGCCGGTTTCCGTCAGCAGCTTGTACGCCGTGATCTGGGTGTTGCCGCCGCGATTGCCGGAAAAAGTGGCCACGGCCTGCTCGTCATTGAACAGGCGGTGTTTTTTCTCGTCATCCAGTTCCACCTGAAACGGCGGCACGCGCTTGAGGGAAAATCCGAATTGCCGGTTGAGTTTTTCCAGCAGTTCATTCCACTGCAACACCGGATGCGCCGACAGATGCTGCGCCACCAGCTCCGCCACGCCGCGCGCCTGCTGCTCGGTCAGGTATTCGCCCCGCGCCACAATGTAGCGGTCCAGTTCACCCGGCACTTTCACCACCGCCTCGCCCTGGCGATTGAAATCGTCCAGCATGCGCAGCACCAGCTTGCCTTTCTGCAGCTGTTCGATATCGGCCTCGTCCAGTGCCAGCTCGCTGCGCTCGCGCAACTGCATGCGCGCATCCAGCAGACGGCCGACGTCCTCCACCCAGCGCGCCTGATAATCCGGCAGCTGTTTTGCCGTCATTTCAGCGACGAGTTCAATGGGCCCGGACACCAGATTGGCGCGGAACAGATTCAGACGGAAAAAATTGATGGTTTCGAGGGATACGTAAAACAAAACCCCGATCAGGACACAGACCAGGATCATGCCACCGTAAATACGAAGGAATATGCTGTTCAATCAGACCCGCCGTTCAGGTGAGGTCGCGCACGAACAGGTAACCTTTGCTGCGAACAGTCTTGATGCGGCGCGGATTCATGGGATCGTCACCCACCTTGGGACGGATGCGCGACACGCGGACGTCGATGGAGCGGTCCTGGCCGTCGTACTGGATGCCCCGCAGGCGTTCGAAAATCTCCTCGCGGGACAGGATGGTGCCGGCATTGGACGCCAGCAGCCACAGCAAATCATATTCCGCGCTGGTGAGATCCACGGCCTCGCCATTGAGCCAGACTTCCCGTGCGCTGTTATCGATCACCAGGTCGCCAAACTCCAGCCGGTTGTGGCCCTGGTCGGCGCCGCCTTTATCGGATTGCTTTTCTGCCGGATCGGACCGCCGCAGCAACGCACGGATGCGGGCCAGCAGCACCCGGGGTTTTACCGGTTTCGCCACGTAGTCGTCGGCCCCCATTTCCAGCCCCAGCACCTGGTCCACATCATCGGTACGGGCGGTCAGCATCAGGATCGGCTTCTTGTACCGGTCGCGCACACTCTTGCAGACTTCCAGTCCATCCGCACCCGGCAACATCAGATCCAGCACCACCATATCAGGCTGGTTGTCGATGATCGCGTCGATAGCCACGCTGCCGTCGTGAATGACGTCCACCTTGATGCCATTGCTGCGCAGGTATTCCGCTGTCAGATCAGCCAGCCGCTCGTCGTCTTCAACAATGATGACGTAGGGCTGCATGTTTTCACTTACGTCTGTGCGCATCAGAACGTCCTCTTACCGGGGTCCGGAACAAATTTGTTGTTTTTTTAGCAACTTAAATAAAAAGATAGGTTGTTTACACAAAGTCTGCCAGTCCATCTGCCTGACTTTGCACAAATAGGCGCCAATAGGGTATACCAGCGGCATCTAAATGAGCTAGGCAAAAATTCCACATAACACATCATTCCCACATTTTATCCACAAGTTATCCCCGAAAAATCGCCTTGCGACCCCAGCAGGTGCGCACTATCTTGTATATCAACAACAAACAGACACCCAGATATTGTGGCGGGCCACCCAGCCTGCCGGGGCCGCTTTTGGCCTGTGAATAACCAACAACGATCCACAACCCCAGGGGGAGCACCGGTCTACACCCACAATAACTATAACCGTCAAAACCGCGCTAATATGGCCCCGCATCGTCCCCGCGATCGCGGGGCTTTTTTTGTGCCTTCACTTCAGGGAGCGCCCGCATGCCCACCAAAGCCACTCAGCAAACTCCGACGCGCTGCCTGTGGTGCGGAGACGATCCGCTCTATCAGGCCTACCACGACGAGGAATGGGGTGTACCGGTGCGCGACGACCGGCGCATGTTCGAGTTCATCGTGCTGGAAGGCGCCCAGGCGGGCCTCAGCTGGATCACCATCCTGCGCAAGCGCGAAAACTACCGCGCCGCCTTCGACCAGTTCGATCCCGAAAAGATCGCCCGCTACACCCCCGCCCGCATCGAAAAGCTGCTGCTGAATCCCGGCATCGTGCGCAATCGCCTGAAGGTGGAAGGCACGGTGCGCAACGCCCGCGCCTATTTGAACATTCTGGAGAAACAGGGTAGTTTCTCGGACTACCTGTGGCAGTTCGTCGACGGCGAACCGGTGCAGAACAACAGGGCCAGCATGAAAGATGTGCCCGCCACCACACCGCAGTCGGACCAGATGAGCAAGGCGCTGAAGAAAGCCGGCTTCACGTTTGTCGGCAGCACCATCTGCTATGCCCACATGCAGGCGACCGGCATGGTGAACGATCACACGGTGGATTGCTTCCGCCACCAGGAGTGCAGAAAACTTGCAAAGCCCGCGCAAAAAAGAAAACGATAGGCCCGTTTCCAAACGAAAAATTCTGCCCGCGCTGTTGTTGTGCTTCTTCTTCGGGATTTTCGGCACTCACCGCTTTTACGTGGGCAAGGTCAACAGCGGTATTCTGATGATGCTGACCCTCGGTGGCCTGGGGTTCTGGGTTATCTTCGATCTGCTGGTACTGCTGCTGGGACGCTTCTGCGACAACGAAGGCGCGGTACTGAAAGACTGGACCTGAGGGCACGGCAGTCAGCCACCGGCCCTCGCATCCCTTTACCTGTCTGATCTCAATTCAAGAACGGCACCAGCCCGAAGCGCGGTGACTTCACGCCTTCCACTTTTTCCGCCGCCCGGATCGCCTGCGCATTGATGCGGGCGATGCGATCATCGCCGAACGGCGTGGTGCCACCACTGGTGTTGACGATAAAACCCACCGCCAGATGCCGGGTTGGATCGCACCAGGCACCGGACCCCTGAAAACCGAAATGCCCGAACGCATGGGGCGTGCGCGGACCGGTGGTGAATACCCGGTGATAACCCAGCCGCCAGTGCATGGGAATCGGCACTACGCGATCGACCTTGCGGCTCTGGATCTGGCTGATCTCGCGCACCCGTTGTGGCGACATCAGTTTGACGCCGTCCAGTTCACCGTCATTGGCCATCACCGCATACAGCCGCGCCAGCGAGCGGGCCGTGAACATGCCATTGGCGGCAGGAATGCAGGCCTTCACAACCGAATCGTCATTGAAACTGAAGCGTGCCATGCCATGGGGTGCCAGTCCGCGGGTGAAATCATCCGGGTCCACTCCAATCATCTGGATGGCTCCGCGAATCAGGTTGGCCTGCAGACGATTTTGCAAACTGGTGGGACGCTTGCGCGCGTTCGCTTCCGCTGGCGGACGATGGCTGCGGGGAAAATTGGGCAGGTAAGCGCGGCGGTAAAACTGGTCTTCCGGCAAGCCAACGTACAGTCCGTCCAGACCCAGCGGTTCCGCCAGTTCGCTCTTCAATACGTCTGCGAAGGATTTGCCGGTCACCCGCTGGATCAATTCACCGATCAGCCAGCCGTACGTGATGCCGTGATAACCGTGCGCCTCGCCCGGACGGTGCACCGGCGCGGCGGCGGCCAGGGTGTCGGTCATGTATTCCCAGTCGGTGATGCGGGTGGCATCGTCGATCATGCCGCGAATATCGTACAGACCGGCCTGGTGGCAGAGCAGATGCAGCACGGTGATGTCGCCCTTGCCGGACTGGGCGAATTCGGGCCAGTAATAACTCACCGGCTTGTGGTAATCGATCAGGCCCTGGTCCGCCAGCACATGCAGCAACGTGGACGCGACACCCTTGGTGGTGGAAAAAGACAACGACAGCGTGTCTTCCTGCCAGGGATTGCCTTCACGGTCGCGACAGCCGCCCCACACATCCACCACACAATGTCCCTGGTGGTACACCGCCACCGCCGCGCCACTGCGGCCGTTGTCGGGAATCTGGCGGGCCAGCTCGCTGGCGACACCGGCAAACGCCGGATGCACATAGCCTCTGATCATCTGACTTTCCTCTGTAACTGCAGTGTCGCTGCAGTGCCAATGTTTTAAACAATCAATGTCGTACCAAAATTGCAAAACGCCGCAGCTTTTTATTGTTGTTCGGGCGCCGCGAAAAATTCCTTCAGCCGCAGGCTCATGTCTTCATTGAGAAAACAGGTAATGAACTTGCCATTGCGCTCTACCCGGATCAGGTCGGCATTCACCAGTTCCTTGATATGGTGCGACACGGTGGGCGCCCCCACATTCAGGGAATTGATGAAGTCGGTCAATGCGCAGCCGCACACGTCCTTCGAGTCCAGCTGCCGCCGCCGCATGATTTCCTGAAAGATCTGTAACCGGTTAGGGTTGGACAGGGCCTTGAAGGCCTTGGCCAGTTGCCGCGAGTCTGCCAAGTTGCGCACTCCTGAATGCTTCCACAGTTTGACAAGTATAGAAGTAATAACCGGCGCTGGCACCCGCTTTTGCCCGTCCGGCCCGGCGTCGCCTCCAGGCTGCACCCTCCGCTATAATGCGCAGCCCGCTTCCACCGAGACGCCCAAGACCCATGCTCCCCGACAGTTACCAGAACCGCTTCAGTGGCATCGACCGCCTGTATGGCAAGGGCGCCCTGGACATCCTGCGCCAGCGTCACGTGGCAGTGGTCGGCATCGGCGGCGTCGGCTCCTGGGCGGCAGAGGCCCTGGCCCGCTCCGGCGTGGGCGAAATCACCCTGTTCGACCTGGACGATATCTGCGTCTCCAACACCAACCGCCAGATTCATGCCACCACCGGCACCTTCGGCCAGATGAAAGTGGATGTGATGGCCGCACGCCTGAAGGCCATCAACCCCGACCTGATCGTGCATGCCGAGGCGGATTTCGTCACTGCCACCAACGTGGCGGAAAAACTCACGAAACGCTTCCACTTCGTGCTCGACGCCACCGACAAGGTCAAGCACAAGACTGCCATGATCGTGCACTGCAAGCGCAACAAGATTCCCATTTACGTGGTGGGCGGCGCCGGCGGCCAGACCGATCCCACCCGCATCCAGTATGCCGACATGACCCGCGCCCACCAGGACCCCCTGCTGGCCCTGGTGCGCAAGAAACTGCGGCAGAATCACGGCTACAGCACCAACCTCAAGCGCCGCTTCAGCGTGGAATGCGTGTTTTCCGACGAGCAGCTGATGTTCCCCCAGCCGGACGGCAGCGTCTGCGCCACCCGCCCGGAGCTGGATGAGGACTCCGGCAGCATCCGGCTGGACTGCGCCGGCGGCTTCGGCGCCTCCACCTGCGTCACGGCCACCTTTGGCTTTGTCGCCGTTTCCCGTATCATCCGGAAACTGCTGGACAAAGCGTGGAAGACCCCCTCCCCTTCATCCCCCGACCGGGACGAAACGTGACCGGGTTCAACTGCCGGCAGCACAGGATATAACTACAATCAGGACTGACAGTTTTTAGCGGTATTCTCATGACTTCATTATTTGTGCGCGGCTCCTTACTGACGCTCGTCGTTGGCTCTCTGGCTTCCCCCGTCGCTTTCGCTGCGACAGACCTCCACAAATTCGCCATGATCGACGGCATCAGCCGTGAACTGGTACTGCAGGAAAACCGGGAGCTGATGCAATCCCTGCCAGTGGAAAACGGCACCGCGGTTCACTACACCGGCCAGTTGGTGGACTTTCCCGACAGCTGGGCGCGGCTTTCCCGCATTGACGGGCAATGGCAAGGGGTCGTGGTGAACAGCGGGGAGATCTTCCTGGTCGAACAGCTGGCTGACTCGCCACAGGAAGCAAAGTCCCGCAGCGCCGAGTTCGCCGTCAGCGCTGTAAAAAGTTTTGAGGAACTGGGCGACTGCGCCGTTGCCCACCCACCAGCCGGCGGCAGTTCCGCACCCCAGGCACGGGCGCTGACGTCGCAGGCGCTGGTAGGTCAGGCCGTCAGCGTGAACTTTCCGGCCTACTGCAGCGCAACCGTCAACGGCACCTGTCTGGTGGCGGAACTCACGGTGGTGTTCGACGAAAAATTCAAGCAGGCATTTCCGAGCAATTACCCCAGCCAGGCCGCATCCTTGCTGAATACCCTCGACGGCTTCTACCGGCAGGATTTCAAGATCGTATTCCGTCACCTGCGGCTGGATTTCGACAACGGCAGCACCTTTACCACCAGTCGCGATCCCTACGACCTGCTCGCCGACATTGGCGAAAAACGCTTCAACAACAGCATCAGCAGCTTTGACCCCAACAAACGCTCATTGCTGCATATGGTGACCGGACGGGATTTCAGTTTCGAACAAAGCGGCGACATTAACGACGACGTGGTAGGACTGGCCTACAGCCCGGACTATGACATCAGCAATTATCCCAACTCGTTTTACCCGGTACTGTGCGACAGCGATGGCAGCGCCGTGGGCACATCCCAGCTGCTGTACAGTGGCAACACACCCAGCGCTACCCGCACCGCACTGGTGGTTGCCCACGAGATCGGCCACAACTTAGGTGCCGAACACGATGGCACTACCGACAGCGTGACCGCCTCCAGCTGCACCGATGCCACCAAAATCATGAACCCCTACGTGGTGTCCAATCCCAGCGGCTTTTCCACCTGTTCCCAGAGCACCATCGCCACCAACATCAGTCGCCTGCCTGCCGTGGAAGCCTGCTTCGACTTTCCCGTGGACGCCAGCCTGGCCGCGGTGTCCGGCAACCTGACCCAGACCACACCGGAAACCGCCTTCATTCAGCAGTACACTGCGGGGTTCAGCACCGCCAACGGGGTTAACGGTACCGTCACCGTCAGCGGCACCCTCAACGGTGGCGACGCCACTTTCAGCACCGTCACCCTGGCCGGCAACGGCTGCACCCTCAGCAACGGCAACCAGACCTACACCTGCACCACCGGCAGTCTGGCCAGCCCGTCCGCGCTCGCGGTGAGCCTGAACGCCAATTCGACCCACGTATCCATCGCCCACAGCATTACGCCATCCAGCGCCAACCATCTGTATGACGTGGACGCAGCCGACAACAACCTCAGTGACACCATTCTGGTCAGGGACGCTGACCTGCCGCCCAACAGCCTCACCGCAACATTGTCGGGCAACGACGTGCAGCTGGCCTGGCAGGACCACGCCACCAACGAACAGGGCTTTGTGGTGGAACGCAAAAAAGGCGACGGTGAATGGACCGTAATGGCCGCTGCACTGGCCACCAACAGCGTCAGCTACACCGATGCAGACGTCGCCTCACAAAGCAGTTACACCTACCGCGTCAGCGCCCTGTTCGATGGCGAACGCTCGGCCCCCTCCAATGAGGTCAGCATTGACGTGAGCATTGCCCCTTCTGGCAGCATGCGCATCGGCGGCTCCGGCAAAGGGGGCGGCGGCAGCCTGTCCCCCCTGCTGCTGGCATTCATGGCTGGAATGGCGAGCCTGTTGGCATTTTTGCAGCGCAAATATTGATCAGTCCTGCACGGCGACAGCAGGGTGACTACACTTTCCGGTAGTTACCCTGGAGCTCGCCCATGCCCCAAAGCCAAGACGCCACCCTGCGGCGCCTGATCGACATTACCCAGTCCCTTTCATCGGAACAGGATAAATGGCGCCTGCTGGAACGCATTCTGGCGGAAAGCATGGCCATCACCCGGGCCGACGGTGGCACCCTGTACCTGATGCAGAACGACGCCGAAGGCCAGTGGCTGGAATACGGCATTCTGCACAACCGCTCCCTGGGTCTGGTCCAGATCAACCGCAGCGGCAGCGACTCGGCGCTGATGCCCATTCCGGTGTACGACCTGCACACCGGCAGCGCCAATCACCAGAACATCGCCACCCACTGCGCACTGACCCGCCGCACCATCAATATCAGTGACGCCTATGAAGCCAGCCAGTTCGATATCAGTGGCATCCGCGCCTTCGACGAACTGTTCGACTACCGCACCCGCTCGATGCTGACGCTGCCCCTGCAGAATCATGCCGGCCAGGTGATTGGCGTCATGCAACTGGTCAACGCCACCGCACCGGACACCACCGGCGTGGTGCCCTTCACCGATCCCGCCCTGAGCATCGTGCAGGCACTGGCATCCCTCGCGTCCATCATCCTGGAAAACAGCCTGATGCTGGAATTCCAGCGCGACCTGCTGATTCGCCTGTCCAGCGCAGGAAACACGAGCGAACTGTTCGAACGCATTCTCGATGAAGCCCTCGCCATCACCCGCGCAGAAGGCGGCTCGCTATACCTGGTAAGGGAGGGCAACGCACCGCGACTCGAATTTGTACTGCTCAAGAATCAGGCATTAAAACTCAATCTGGGAGGACGCCATGGGCAGCCGGTGGACATGGCCCCCCTGCAGCTGGAAAAGAACGGCGAGGCCAACCTGGGCAACATCGCCACCTACACCGCCCTGAGCCGGGAAACCGTCAATATCCAGAATGCCTATCACGACATCCGCTTCGATTTCTCCGGCATGAAGGCATTCGATACCGACCACCACTACCGTTCCCGCTCTTTCCTGTCAGTACCACTAATCAATCATGCCGGCAGCGTTCTCGGCGTACTGCAACTGGTAAACGCCCGTGACCCCGACGGCCAGATCATGGCCTTTGACGAACGCCAGGAGCCCATCGTGCAGGCGCTGGCGTCCTATGCCGCCATCGCACTCGAAAACCAGCAGCTGCGGGAGGATCATGCACGCCTGCTGGCCGAGGCCAACCACCATGACCACCGCCAAAAGCCCGACTGACTTGTCCCGGATACAAAGTCAATCCACCCGTTCTGGCAATTTTTCACATTCCTGTTGGCACTAAGTGGGTAACCAAGCCCCGGCTAAGCCACTACCATTGAACTCAGGTGGTTGGGGATCTCTGCGAGCACTTTGGTTCCTGACTGTCTGCCCTGGGATGCAAGTTCCAGGTGCATCAGTACTATGCGAGCACCGGGATCTGTTGGGCAAGGATTGCCCAGCCATGCAGATCCCAAGCGCGGGCAAGGGTTGCGAGCCCCTTTCCCGCGCTTTCTATGTATGACGGACAGTGACTGTTTTACGGCACTGAATGTATTCACTCGACGCTGATCACCGGATTTCGACAGCATCGCGTCCCAAGCCCGGAATAGACTCATGTTGGCAAGCAAGATGAATATCGACCTCGCAGTGCACGATGCGCAGCAGTGGACAGAATACGAAGGCGTCTCCAAAGTGATGGTCGCGGCCAACAGGCGCTCCATCCTGGTCGTTACGTCCTGCAATCCAGCGGCAATCACCGCCCCGATTCCTTCCTTTTTCCACGGATTCCAGGTTCAATTTCACCAGTCGGCACAAGCTCCGCAAACATTGGAATCCTGATCTTCCCGCCGTTATACTCTCGATACGGATGGACACAAGCTGGACAGTGTCCTTTCTGTCAGGCGTCAGCCTCCGGGCCAACCCGGAAACCCTCTTCGAGAGCAGTTCATGTATTGCCAGGCATGTGGGGCCGAGAATCCCAATTTCCACGCATTTTGCTATAAATGCGGAAGCGCACTTAAGGAGTCCAAGGATCAGCCGGAGCATTTCCGGCAGGAACCCCTTGTGCCCCATGCCCGCGACCTGGAGCCGGAGCTGAAGAAAGTCTCGGTCCTGTTCGTCGACATCACCAATTCCGTTCACCTGATCCACAAGCTGCGGCCTGAAGACAGTACCGAATACCTGGAACCCACCCTCAACGCCCTCAAACAGAGCGCCCATCGCTATGGCGGCATGATCAACCGGGTGGACGGCGATGGCATGATGGTGATCTTCGGCGCCCCCATTGCCTATGAAGACCATGCCGTGCGGGCCTGCTATGCCGCGCTGGACATGCTGAAGGCAGTGAAATCTGAATTCGATGCCACCCATATTGGCGTGCGGGTCGGCATCCATTCCGGCGAAGTGCTGATGAAGCCCTTCTACAACGATTTTTCGGTGGACTACGAAGCGCTGGGGCCCACGGTCTACCTGGCCCACCGCATGGAAGTGCTGGCGTCCCCCAATACTGCGATCATTTCCCGGGAAACCTATCGTCTGGCCCAGAAGCACATCAAGGCGCTGGATACCGGCCCCACGCTGGTGAAGGGGCTGGAACAACCGGTGCACGTATTCCAGCTGCAGAGCCGCGTCTCGCAGCAGAGTGAGCAGGTGCAGCGGGTTGAGGATGTGCCCTTCATTGCGCGTCACAACGAACTGCACGTGCTGGAAATGGCGCTCAATGAAGCCAGCCAGCATCATGGCCGCTGCGTGGCGGTCTGTGCCGAGCCGGGCGTGGGCAAGTCACGGCTGGTGAACCAGTTTTCCCAGAGTATCGACCGCGAATACTTCCAGCTGATCGAAACCGCCTGCGATTCCCACAATCGCAACACCGCCTACCTGCCATTTACCAACATCCTGCGCTATTGGCTCAGCGTGCAGGAGACCGACAAGCAGCTGGACATTGCGCAAAAGCTGCGGGACCGGGTGGCACGCATGGGTGAGGAACTGGTGGAACACCTGTCAGCGTTCCACTTCCTGCTGGACCTGCCCATCCAGAACCAGACCTGGAATTCCCTGGAGCCGGTGCAGAAACGGCTGCAGGCGCAAAAGGCCATTCGCGCCCTGCTGGGTTTTCTGTCCCAGCACAAGCCGCTGATCCTGGTGCTGGAGGATCTGCACTGGATCGACGTGGAAAGCCAGATGCTGCTGGAAAAATTCGTGGAGTTCGTGCAGTCCCATTCGATTCTGCTGATTACCACGTTCCGCCCGGAATACCAGGCCAGCTGGCTGAGCGACAACGTGAGCCTGCTGGAACTGAAACCGTTCTCCGATCTGGAAGCGCTGGAATACCTGCGCTCGATCCTGGGCCCCCACACCAGCATGCAGCAGGTGCGCGGCGAGATCGCACGGCGCTGCGAAGGCATTCCTCTTTATATGGAGGAAATGATTCACCACCTGCAGGACAGCCACCTGATCTGGGGAGAACAGGGCAACTTCCAGTCGTCGCTGGATACGCTGCCGGATTCGCTGCCGGTAACCATTCACTCGGTGATTTCCACCCGTATCGACCGCCGTTCGAAAATGGCGAAGAGCATCCTGCAGGCGGCGTCGGTGATCGGTCAGCGCTTTTCCGCCAGCGTGCTGGATTACGTCACCGATATTCCGCGCGAATATGCCCGCCACGCCATTGCGGAGCTGATCCAGGCCGGGCTGGTGGTGGAAAGTGGCGATCCGATGAACGAGGAATATCATTTCAAGCACGCGCTGATTCATCAGGTGACCTACGACGCCATTCCCCGCGAACGCAAACGCCTGACGCATGCCAGCCTGGTGAACGCAATCGAATCGCTCTACAAGGAGCGTCTGGAAGAACATATTTACCGGCTGGCGGAACACGCCTATCTGGGCCAGTACTGGTACAAGGCGGTGGAGTACTACCTGAAGGCCTGCTATCACGCCATCGGGCGCTCGTCGCACCATCAGGCAGTGCTGTTGCTGGATCGCGGTCTGGATGCACTGCGCCATCTGCCGCTGAACCAGGACACGCTGGGCCAGCGCATCGACTTTCTCGCGGTGGGCATGAATGCCCTGGTACCGCTGGGCGAACAGGACCGGCTGGTGCGGGATCTGCGTGAAGCGGAAAAACTCTGTGCGGCCGTGGGCGAACCCAAGCGCACCTGTTCCATTCTGAGCCAGCTGACCAATGCGTTGTGGATGGTAGGCAAACATGACGAGGCGCAAGTAGCCGCCCGCGCTGCCGTGGAAATTGCCCAGGACCTGCATTACACACCGTTGATGATCGCCAGCCAGTACAACCTGGCGATGGTCTGCCACGCTCAGGGCAATTACGAGGACACGATTGCGATCGAGGAAAAAATCCTGGCCACGCTGTCAGGCGAACTGGAAACCCGCCGCTTCGGCTGGTCCGGTTTTCCGAGCGTGTTCGCCCGCACTTTCCTGGGCAACAGCCTGGTGGAGATGGGCAAGCTGGAACGGGCGGAGCAGGAAATCCTGCGCGGCGTGCACGTGGCCGATCAGGCCCGCCATCCTTACTCCCAGGCCATGATCTATGACACCTGGGGCTATTACCTGAATGCAGTGGACCGGTTTGTGGAAGCACGTACCTGTCTGGATACGGCGCTGATGCTGTGCGAGGAATACGCGGTGCCCACCATGATTCCGGCGGTATCGGCCAAGCTCGGCGAAGCGCTGATCGGCTGCGGTGAACTGAATCTGGCCAGCAAGGTGCTGGAGGCTGCCGCACAACCCAGTTGTTACCGCAAGGGTGGCCGCTACACCTGGTTTTATCTGTTCAAGGCACTGGCGAACCTGCATCTGGCGCAGAACGATCCGGAGCAGGCACGCCAGTACGCGCAGAAGGCCTACAGTCTGACCCAGGAAACCGGCGAGATCGGGCATCACGGCTGGTCGTCGCTGACGCTGGCGCGGGTGTACGCGCGGCAGATGGGAAGCCGTCAGGGTGGTGCTGCCAAACGCCAGGTGGACTCACTGTTCGATCAGGCTCTAGATATCGCGCAGCAGAAAGGCATGCACCTGCTGGGCTTCCATGCCGCGCGCGAGGCCACGCTGTTCAATGAACGGGAAGCGGATGTGAAAACCCAGCTGGGCTATTTCGACCTGGCCGAGTATCACAGCCGCTTCCTGCCCGCCAAACCCTTTGGCGCACAGCTGAATGCAGTGCGGATCCGGGTATCCTAATCAACGTCACACCGCAGCCACATGCTGGCCGGTAACCGGTATTTCTCCAGTAACATACCGGCTGGGCCTGCGGCAGGACGCACATTTGGCAACGTCAGCAGCAACTTCAGCGCCTCGCGGATTTCCAGCAGCGCAATCTGCCGTCCCATGCAGGCATGCGGCGAATCGGACATGAACAGGTAGCGGCCATTGCTCCAGGGCAGTTTCTGCTGTAGTTCCATCAGCAGGGTCACCTGGGGCACCAGACACACCATGGCGCCCGGTTCGATATTGAGGGTCTCTCCCACTGAACTGACGTAGGTTGCGCCATTCAGGCAGAAGCGAGGCAGCAACGGCGCCACCGGATTCAGATACAGACACTTCAGCGCCACCTGCTCCAGCAACCCGTTCATCTGCGGCGTCAGTTGCAGCCGCAACGCCGGGTTGGCAAGCCAGGCCTGCAGCAGTTTCAATGCCTCGGGCTGATCGGCCAGCAGATGGCTGATGGCCTCCTGCAAGTTGGATCCGAACTGCAGTATTTTGGCCACCACGCCGGCGATGCCTTTTGCCGTGGTATCGGTACTGCCCACCGCCAGTTCCAGCAGGCTCTGCCGCACCGCTTTCACCAGACGATCAGTGTCGCTGATCCCGTATTCGTCACGGTACATCCGGATCAGGCCCGCCATGATGCTGTCGGGATCGGTCGGGCGGGCCACAGCGTCGTCAATCTGCTGGTCCAGCAGCGGCAGGAATTCGGCTGCCGCCGCCTGTGACAGCCGGGTGATGTAGTCCAGGTTGATCATGTTGCCGAACACCTGCAGGAACAGCATGCGCACCCAGAACAGGAGCGTATCGTCCGGCGTGGTGCGGAAACCGTAGTTGCCACAGTTCTCGCGCCAGATCTGCGGCACCTCGTTGTAATCGGTGCGATCGAAGAAGTGGGCAATCTGCAGGCGCGACAGGATGCCATCTGCCGGCATTCGTGGCGGTGCAATGCCATACAGGTTTTTGATCACGGCCAGCGGCAGCCGCCGCGCGAGATGTTCCGCCAGCTCCAGTTTGCCGGTGCTGGCGAATCCAGTGCGAATCTGCTCCAGCGTGCCGCCCAGCACCGCCTGCATGCGGGCTTCGAAATTCGCCGGGGACAGCAGCTGGCCGGTGAGTTTCTTCTGCTGTTCCCGCTGCGGGGTTTCATTTTTCGACAGCAGCATGTCGCCGCCGGTGAGTTTGCGGATGCGCTCCTTGTACAGCACATTGGTGAACACGTTGGGCTGCGCCAGGATCGCGTTCATGTCCTCGGGATGGGCGAAATAATAGTAAGGCACGCGCGCGCCGGTACTGCCCTGCACCCACAGTTTGACGAAACGGTTGCCTCCCACCAGGCGGGTGGCGTCGACGTATTTCGCCACATCCAGCGGGTCGGACTGCACCGGGTCCCAGTTTTCGATGCGCTGTTTGGGCACCCGCACCGGGTCCACCTGTTGCACCAGTTGCAGCAGCAGTTGCAGGCCCTTGCGCCCGGGCGTGAAAAAATACTCGCCGCCTTTCACCTGCACATATTGCTGCAAGCCGTACACTGGCAGGGTTTCGGCGTTGAACGAGAACAGGCCCAGCTTTTCGCGGGCGCGGTTGCCGACGATGGGATCGATCACGTTGGAGGAAAAGCCCATGAAATCGCAATTATTGATCCAGTTCTTCTGCACAAATTCAAACTGGGAATCGATGCGGGCGTTGTAACAGAAAAAATGCAGGCCGCGCTGGGCGTCCGGCGCCTGGGCAAGGTCGGTACCGGTGGGAATATAGGGTCCATAAGGCATGGCACGGCGAATCAGGCGGTGCTGGTCCACCCGCAGGGTACCCTCGCTCTCGCCTTCACTCAGGGTCAGGCGCGGATTCACCCGCCGCATGTGGGATGCGAACGGACATTGCTGGCCGGTGCGATCGTTGCCAAAATCGAAATCGTTGTCGAGCGGTGGCCGGTTCTGCGCGGTCAGCGGCACGCCGTCGTGGTTGCGTCCCATCAGGTGGGTACTGAAATCCTTCCCTTTCCCATCGCAGAACTGGCGAAATTCTTTCACCCGCTGTTCAAGCTTGCGGTATACCAGGAAAGAACCATTGCGGGTAAGACGCTGGAATGCTGCCACCCGGGGATTGCTGGATTCCGGCAACAGCTCGGTATTTGCATTCGCCGGAACCAGACCGTTGCGCACCGCCAGTTCATCGCTATAACCCAGCAGGAATTCACCGGCCGCCAGCGGTTCCCAGGGGCTGCTGTTGGTCATCTTCTTGCCGCCTCCACCCCGATGTTTCTGGCCATCGCTGACATAGGGCTGGCTGACACCATCGGCAAATCCGAAGTGCTCACGGATCTGTCCCTGCTCGCGGATGACATGCGCCGCTTCACTCATCAGCAGGTGCGCGCCCGCCGGCTGCCCGGCATGGCCACCCTGCGGATCGTTACACAGACGCTGCCAGTAATCCTGCAGCACGCGGTCATGAGCCGCTATCTCTTCATCAGTCCAGGCACCTGGCTTTTCCCCGGACCCGTCAAGCCAGGGCAGATAATTCAGGCCTACCAGAACATGAATATCGCGGCTGCCGTAGTAACCCTCCCAGCATTCCGGCGCGTCGCCGCCATAATCGCCCAGAAACAGGGCACGGGCTGCCATGCCATCCGTAAATGCCTGGGGAAACTGCTCCAGAATCGCATCGGGCAGCCCCAGCGCCTTCAATCCGCTCCAGCTGAAGGCCAGATTGACGAAGAGCGGAGCCGGAGGCAGCGGCCGGCGCCGGTCGCGCAGATTCTGGATGTCCTGCTCGGTAAGCAGGCAGCCCTGCAGCTGCGGCTGCCACAGAAAACGCAGGAAGTCTTCTGCGTGATCAACCCGCAGAAAGTAGTAACGGGCTGCAGCGGGCTTGGCGCCCCGGATGAGGTGAGCCTGGATGTCGGCCAGCTGGATCAGATTGGGGTAAGACGTCACGATGGCATGCTCCTGCACGATTACGGGTGTGCGGGCTGGTCAAGCCCGGTCTGGTTTTCCAGCACGAACTGGCAGAAGGCCTTGTAAAAGGCGTCCGTATCCCGTTCGGCACCCACAAACTG
>JBMOPR010000480.1:0-1773 GCA_049323075.1 Pseudomonadota bacterium | reverse complement strand
GCGGATCGATCAGGCGTCCTGCCGACGGGATGCATTCAGGACGGACAGGGCCTCCAGCCGCATGATGTACCCCAGCTTGAGGCCCACGGCCGCGATCATGGCCAGTGCATGCCCGATCACCTGCACTCCCAGCCCCACTTTGCTTTCCAGGCCAAATCCCACGATCAAGCCCGCCACCATGACCATCAATGACCCCACCATCACATCGCGGGAAAGCTGCAACAATTTCATGAACATCACCGGCCTGCTGTTGAATAGGTCGCCGATGGTACTGAGCACTACCTCCTGGTGATAATGAAAAATCCTGCGGCATTGCAGCAATGATTTTGCTGCGGGTGAAGGGATATCAGCGCGGGGATTCGTGCCGCAATTTTTCGATATTGTCCCGGTGATCGTCGCGCATCGTCTGCAGTTGCGCGAACACCTCCGGCTGCATCACCTGTGGCAGCAACGCGTCCAGTTGGCGCACCACCCAAGCCTGGCCGCGATCCAGCAGATGCAGACGTTCAGCCAGATCCGCAATCGCCATCGCTTTGGGATGGAAATCACCGATAGCAGTGGAAGGCGTACCATTGAGCAGATGAATACTGCGCAACAGGCCACGACAGGATTTCACTTCGTCGTGCTGAATCCGCAGCAGCAGATCGTGCAGCTCGCCGGCGGGCAACTGTTTCAGCGTCTGCGCACAGACCAGCGCACCGGCCCGCTCGGCTTCCAGCAGGACATTGAGTCGCGCCACCACATCGGCATCGGCCAGAAATCCATGGTAGGCCGGATCGGTGTGAGTCTGCTGGCACGGCGGCGAACTGCATCCGGCCAGCGTAGTGTCATCCACCGGCGCCGGCCGGTGCGCACCCAGTTGATCCAGCAGCGCCCAGTGTGGCGATTCGTGTTGCAGGCTGTCTTTCATGGGGTTCTCCCGCTTTTTTCCAGATCAGTGACCGTACTTGCGTTGGCGGACCGTTGCTCCATACTACGCTGCGTATTGATCGTTGCTGGTCACCGGACCTATGAATTTTTTTGCTGGAAAGCAGCATGGATATTGATCTTGCCCGAACGTTTCTGGAAATCATGCGCTCAGGCAGTTTTGTGCAGGCCGCAGAACGTCTGCATGTAACGCAAACCACTGTCACCGCGCGGGTGCGCACGCTGGAGGAATCCCTGGATTGTCAGCTGTTTGTGCGCAGTCGCACCGGCACGCGCCTGACACCAGACGGCGAGCGCTTTGTCGCCTACGCCACCACACTGGTGCAGACCTGGGACCGCGCCCGGGCAGACCTGAGCCTGCCGGTAGGCCACAAGACCCGCCTCTGCATCGGCACCGAGACCAGTCTGTGGAATCCCCTGCTGTTGCAATGGCTGTTGTGGATGAAGGATTTTCGCCCGGACATTGCGCTGCGCACCGAAGTGGCGGAAGCCGACGTGCTGCTGGACCAGGTGGAAAAAGGCACGCTGGATGCCGTGCTGGTACATCGCCCCGGTTATTACTCCGGCCTGAACGTGGAGCAGCTGCTGGAAGAAAAACTGGTGCTGGTGCGTTCGCCTGCCCAGCCCAAGCCTTTTCTGTTTATCGACTGGGGGCCGGCATTTGTGGATCAGTACGACGCTGCCCTGCCGCAACCGCGCCATGCGGCGTTGACATTCAATCTGGGCCCGCTGGCACTGCAATATTTGCTGCGGGCGGGTGGCAGCGGTTATTTTCGTACCCGCGTGGTGCAACCTTATCTGGACAGTGGCACGCTGGAAAAAGTCGCAGACGCACCGGAATTCACA
>JBMOPR010000479.1:0-1780 GCA_049323075.1 Pseudomonadota bacterium | reverse complement strand
CAACAGCCCAACCCTGACCTATCACCGCTATCGTGAAACCCGATCAAGCCAGCGCACCCGCCAGCAGCATCGCACCGGTCGCGGCGATCAGGCCACCGGCACCCCGCAGCACCAGCGCGCCCGCCTGCCAGCGGTGCAGCGAGCCCAGCAACATACCAACTGCGTGCAGCAGCAAAGTCGCCATCACAAAACCGGCACTGTATTGAACCCCGCTCATGCCCGCCGGCAGCTCGGCACCATGGGCATGGCCATGAAACAGGGCAAACACGCCCACCAGCAGGGCAGCGAAGCCCAGATTGGGGCGCGCCACCAGCAGAACCAGTGCGCCCAGCAGCAACGCCGACAGGGCAATGCCTGCTTCCACGCCAGCGAACGCCATGCCGCTCATAGCCAGCGTACCGCCCGCCAGCATCAGCAGCGGAAAGGTGACCGGCAACGCCCACAGCGCCCGACCACCCATCTGCGCGGCCCAGATGCCCACGGCCACCATGGCCAGCACGTGGTCCAGCCCCAGCCAGGGATGTACAAAACCGCTGAAAAATCCGTGCACGTCGCCATGCCCCGGGTGCGCGAAGGCGGACTGGGCACCCAGCAGAAGCAGCGCGGTCAATGCGGTGGTCAGGTTGCGGAAATGGGCGCGGGAATGAGTACGGGTGCGGAGGGCAACGGGGCGGTAGCAAGCAAGTGACATGGGCTGAAGTTCCTTGGCAATTAACTACGACATCGGATGAAGAGGTTATGCGTCATCAGCGCAAAAGTCACCATGCGGAAATCGTGCCGGGCCGAAGCCAGGAATGGCGCCCTCTTGCCAGCACCGACGGAACTGAGCACCATGGCAGGCCGCTGTTTTCCGGAAACCATCATGAGCCCACTCACCGACCTGATCGGCTATATCGCTGCTTTCTGCACCACCTTTGCCTTCGTGCCCCAGGCCTACAGCGTCTGGAAAACCCGCAGCACCCGCGACCTGTCCCTGGCCATGTTCCTGGTCTTCACCATTGGCGTTTGCCTGTGGCTGGTGTATGGCTGCCTGATCGGGAGCTGGCCCATCATCATCGCCAACCTGTGCACGGTGCTGCTGGCAGGCTACATCCTGGGTATGAAAATCACCGAAGGCAGGCGCAGGCCAGACTGATACTGCGTGAATCCATGATTGACGGACGAGCTACTGGCGCCCGGCCCAGGCGGCAAATATCGCATGCAACTGCTGCAATCCGTCCGTCAGTGCCGCCGGCCCCGGTTGCAGGATATCGGGGGACTTGATTTCGAACAGCTGATTGTTTTGCACGGCGGGCACATCCTGCCAGCCCGGCCGCTGCCGCACCTGATCCGCGCTGAATTTCCGCCCGCACCAGGAACCGATAATGATGTCCGGCGCGCGCCGTACGATTTCCAGCGGATCGGCAATGATGCGGGATTTCGCATCCGGCGCCTGCGACAGCTCGGCAAAACAATCCTCGCCTCCGGCGATGCCAATCAGCTCTGACACCCAGCGGATCGCGGAAATACTGGGCTCATGCCATTCCTCGAAAAACACCCGGGGCCGGCGCGGTAACTGCTGCGCAGCGGCACGCACGGATTCAATGCCATTCTGCAGTTGCGCGATCAATGCCTCGGCCTTGTGCGGCACGCCCGCCAGCGCGCCAACGGTATAAATCGTCTGCAGAATTTCCGCGACAGAGCGCTGGTTGAAAATGAACACCGCCACGCCGGCACGAATCAGCTGCGCAGCGATGTCGGCCTGCAGATCGGAAAAACCCAGCACCAGATCCGGCCGCAA
>JBMOPR010000478.1:0-1782 GCA_049323075.1 Pseudomonadota bacterium | reverse complement strand
CGAAGTGGCGCAGCTGGTGCTGGAAAACAATTACCGCCAGACCCAGGCCATCAGCATTGCCCGCAGCGAATCCGTGTATCGCATGGGCGAATACCGGCGCTACATCCATGCGCTGGTGGCATCCGGCAAACTGGATCGCGAGCTGGAATTCATCCCCAACGAGGAAGAACTGCATGACCGCATCACCAATGGCAAGGGGCTGGTGCGGCCAGAACTGGCGATCCTGCTGTCATACACCAAGGCGATCCTGAAGGATGCCCTGCGCGATTCCAGTCTTCCCGATGAGGAATATGTCAGTCGCGAGATTGAAAAGGCGTTTCCGCAGGTGCTCACCCGGCGCTTCAAGCCGCAGATGCTGCAGCACAAGCTGCGGCGTGAAATCATAGCCACGCAGGTGGCCAGCGGTATCGTCGATTACATGGGCATTACGTTCGTGCACCGCATGAAGGATGCCGCAGGCTCCACGGTGGCGGATATCGCCCGCGCCTTCATCACCGCGCGGGATATCTTCGAGCTGGAACTGTGGTGGAAGCAGATCGAGGATCTGGATCATCGGGTGGATGCCAGCGAGCAGCTGGAAATGATGCGGATGCTGATCCGGCTGATGCGCCGCGCCACCCGCTGGTTCCTGCGCAATAACCGCTGCGGCGTCAACGTGCAGGAATCCATCCGCCGCTTTCAGGGCGGGGTGAAAACCGTTGCAGAAAGCCTGCCTACGGTATTGCGCGGGCCACGTCGCGAACTGTGGGAGGCGCGTCACAACCGCTATGTTGAAAAAGGCGTGCCTTCGGCCCTGGCCACCTTCATCGCAGGTGCCGACAGCATGCTGCCGGTGCTGGGCATCATCCAGGCGGCGGAGGTTACCGGCAAGCCGGTGCAGGAGGTGGCGAACGCCTATTTCGCCATTGGCGCGCAGCTGGACCTGCACTGGTTCAGCGAGGAAATCAATGGGCTCAATATCGAAAACCACTGGCAGGCCCTCGCCCGCGAAGCCTATCGCGACGACCTGGACTGGCAGCAGCGCACTCTCACGGTGGGTGTGCTGCAGCTGGAGTGCAACGCCCAGAACCTGGATGAGCGCCTGCAATACTGGGCCGCCCACAATCAGGACATGATCGGCCGCTGGACCAGCATGCTGGCAGAATTCCGTGGCGCCGATACCAAGGAGTTTTCAATGTACGGTGTCGCCCTGCGGGAACTGATGGATCTGGCCCAGACCACGCTCCACAGCGACAATTGTGCAGCGTGAGGAGGGGCGTTCGCCATGCCGCGTCTGATCGTCGATCTGCACATCGCACCGGATGAGTACCAGCGCTGGTACCGGGGTGGAGTCCAGATGGTGAATGCGCTGGCGCGCGACGGCCGTCGTGTCAACTTTCCCGCCAGCAGCCTGCAGCGTTTCGTGCGTCACGACGGCGTGCACGGCAGCTTCGCGATCCTGTTCGACGACCAGTTCAAGCTGATCGGCGTGGAGCGGCTGGAATAGGGGGCACAGAATAGGGATTTGCGCCGGATACGGGTATAATCCGCCCCCGGTTTTCACCCGTATCCATTGGCAATCCTGATTAGGCCCGCTTCATGTTGTACAACCTTGCCCGCAACCTGCTGTTCCGCCTGCCCACCGAAACCTCCCACTATCTGGCCCTGGACAGCATTGCCCTGGGGCAGAAACTGCACCTGACGTCCTGCCTGTTGCCGCAGCCGGAACTGCCGGTGGACCTGCTGGGTCTGCGTTTCCGCAATCCGGTGGGGCTGGCGGCGGGCCTGGACAAGAATGGCGAC
>JBMOPR010000477.1:722-1784 GCA_049323075.1 Pseudomonadota bacterium | reverse complement strand
GGTGATCGGCGTCGACGTGCGTTCGCGCACGCTGGACATGCAGAACAAGCGCACCGCATTTTTGTATGGCGACGGCGCGGGCGCGGTGGTGATCAGCCGTAACCGCAAATCCCAACACGGGTTCCTCGCCAGCGTGCTGTTTGCCGATGGCGCGGGACACGACTCAGTATATGTACCTTCAGTAGGCTACCCGCGCACCGGCGAATCACCGCCACCACTTCTGACCATGCCCGATGGCAGGCGCGTGTCGGAAAATGCCGGCATTGGTATCCCCGGGCTGTGCGCGCTGGTGCTGGAAAAATCCGGCTACAACCAGCAGGACATCGATTTTTATCTGCTGCACCAGCCCAATCTGTATCTGCTGCGGGCGGTGTGCGACGAAATGCAGATTCCAGACGAAAAAACGGTCATCAATTTTCCACGGCATGGCAATACAGTGGCGGCGTCGGTGCCGATCGCGCTGAGTGAAGCCGCCGCAGAACAGCGGCTGCGTCCCGGCGATCTGGTGATGATGTGCGCTGTGGGTGGTGGCTTCACCGGCGGCGCCCATCTGCTGCACTGGTGCGCACCGGAGGATTTTCTGGCATGACAGCGGCGCCAGATGCCCTGCCCTTTGCAGACCGGCCCGTACTGATCAACGGCGCCAGTGCCGGCATCGGATTTGCGTGCGCGCAGGCACTGACACAGGCAGGCGCGCGTCACCTGATTTTGACGGCACGGAATCCGGAACGGTTGGCGGCGGCCAAAGAACGACTGCTGGCGGACGCAGATCTGCGGGTGGACACGCTGGTGTGTGATCACAGCCAGCGCGCGGACCTGGACGCACTGATGACGCAACTGGACACCCTGGGCTGGCCCGGCGCGCTGATTGCGAATGTCGGGGTCAATCCCGTGCACGAATATGGCCCGAAAAAATTACACAGCCTGGGCTTCGAACAGATCCAGGCTGCCGTCAACACCAACATCACGCACACGGTTTACCTGCTGGCTGCCGTGCTGAAAGCCATGCGGGTGCAACGCACCGGCCGCATCGTGCTGGTGGGATCGCAGGGCTGGCGTCAC
>JBMOPR010000477.1:0-712 GCA_049323075.1 Pseudomonadota bacterium | reverse complement strand
TTCCCGGGCAGGCGCTGTACAACCTGGGCAAGAGCAGTCTGGTGGGTCTGAAAAATTCCGTTGTCAGCGAATACGGTGGCAATAATATTTTCTGTCACCTGCTGAATCCGGGACTGGTATTGAACGAACGCACCGAGCGGTTGCGGCAGAAAAATCCGCAGCTGGTGGAGCAGAAAGGCGTTACCGAAATGGAGGTCGCGCAGGCAGCACAGCGTTTGCTGTGTATTGCCGATTTGGCATGGAATGGCCAGGAAATGGATATTTGATGGTGGATGGCAACAGCGATGAACAGTTTGGTATCGAATCTGGTGGAATCTTCCGTGAGCGAACCGGGGCACGGTTTCGAGTGGCGGGCGGTGGCCGACATGGCGCTACCGTTCCTGACCTCGATTCGGAGCCTGTTCGATGAAGGACTGGAAATTTTTGTTCCTGCCAACAACACGCCTGTCACTCGCGTCGGCCTGGACGGAACCTGGTTCCTGCGCGGCACCGTGCAGGGCTTTCCGCTGGCGCTGGTGTGGAATGATTTCCGCGTCAACGGCGCCAGTACCAGCAAGGCGGTAGCCGCCACTTTCATTGCCTTCCTGGATTCGTTGACCCGAAATCCGCGTCCGCTGTTGATCGGCGTGAAATCCATGGGCGTGCGCTTCATGGAGGGCCGTACCGTATTTCCCCACGCGTTCAGCATTCTGCCGGCGCTGAATCGCTATCG
>JBMOPR010000476.1:0-1784 GCA_049323075.1 Pseudomonadota bacterium | reverse complement strand
GCACCAGTGGCGCAGCGCTGTCGTGCAAAATGAACGCAAGGCGTTCGCGGGGATAGGCCGGGTCCATCGGCACATAGGCGCCACCGGCTTTCAACACCGCCAATACCGACACCACCAGATCGATGGAACGGTTCAGGCAGATGCCAACGCGCACATTCGCTTTTACACCCTTGCCAATCAGCCAGTGCGCCAGCCGGTTGCTCTGTGCATTCAGCTCACGGTAACTCAGTTGCGCATCACCACTGATCAGCGCCACCGCATCCGGCGTAGCCGCCGCCTGACGTTCGAATTTGCCGACAAGCGTTTCCGTATCGGTGGCCCGGTTTTCACCACTCCACTTCTGCAGGCGGTTGTATTCAGGTACCGACAGGAACTGCAGCTGCGACACCTTGTCCAGATTGCCGAACAGGATCTGCTGGTTGATATGCACAATGCGCTGCAGCAATTGCAGATCGTCGAAACGGGTCACGTCATAGCGCAGTTCCAGAGTAAAGCCACGGGATTCTTCCTTGACGATGAACTGCACCGCGCCATCGACTTTCGGCGCCGACAGCACCGGCTGCAGCGTCTGGCCACCCACCTCCACATCCACCACGAAATTGTAGTAGTTGTACATGAAGATATTGCGACCCAGCGGCACGTTACGGCTCTGCCAGGCAAGTGACAACGCACGCTGGCCACGGGCGCTGTCACGGGATTTCTTCAGTGCGGTGAACCAGTCATTGAAGGAGGCATCCCGGGTCAGCAGTTCCTTCTCGAACACCGCAGGAAACTGTTGGTAGAAGCAGCCCAGGGAATTGCCCCAGCCATCCGCGCGGTTGCCGAAGAATTCATATAACACGAAACTGGCTTCCGGCCGGCAATAATGCGCCAGCGCCATGCCAAACAGCGCCTTGAAGTAGAGCGGCGGATTGATGCCGCGCGCGACGCAGAATTCCTTCACCTTGTCGAGCTGGCGCCGGTCCAGCTGCAAACTCGTTAGGCAGTCGTTGAACGCCGATACCCGCTGCTGCTGCGACGTTGCCGGCCGGGTGAAATTCAGCGCCTCCACGCCCCGCAGCGCCTGTTGCCAATACGCGAGCGTACTGGCGCTGTCCATGTTTTCCCGATCCCAGCGCAGGAATGCCAATGCATTTTCCTGATACGGCGCCAGCACCACGCCCTGCCCCTTCAGCAGCAACGCGTAACGGTGCAGCAGCTTTTGCACCAGAATATAAGTGGCCGCGCCATCCATCAGGATGTGATGACAGGCGATCACCAGATACACGCGCATGGAACCGCCATTCACCAGGTGATAGCTGATCAGTTCCTCGTCCGGCAATTGATAGCGCCGGTGCATCAGTTTGAGAATCTGTTCCTCCAGCTGCTCCGGTTGCAGCTGATCGCGGGACCAGTCGTGAATTTTCAGGTGCACCTTGGCGTGGTTGCGTGACACCAGATAGGCAATATCGGCAGTGGGAATGTCGCAGGGCGCCACTTTCGAACGCAGCACGAGTGATTCATCGACGATGGACTGGATCGCCTGGGTCAGCTTGTCCAGGTCCGGCCGGTGCTTCAGTTCTACGTAATTACCGTAGGCATTCTGCGCCGTGGTCAGGTTGGTGGTTTCATCCAGATAGATTGACAGCTGGTTGGCGTTGAGCTTTATCAGCTGGTGCTGGTCCGGCGCAAATCCCATTTGCTGCAGGACATGGGCATCGTCATGCAATTCGATGGCATCGATGTTCTGTTCCGGATGCGCCGCCAGTTCGCCCAGCAGGTAGAAATACAGATCCAGCATGTTG
>JBMOPR010000475.1:0-1790 GCA_049323075.1 Pseudomonadota bacterium | reverse complement strand
GCCGCCCTGAATCAGGGACGCTTGCACCTCTTTCTGCGCCAGATGCTGTTCGAAGCCCTTCATCGCCACGGGATAATTGCGGATGTAGTAATTGAACTCGGCGAAGCTGTAATCGTTCGCGAACTGGTCGCGGCGGACGGCAGGTGCGCTGCTGGCGGTGATGCCATCCTGGATGTGGCAGTTGCTGCACAGCACCGGCACGCCGCTCAGCAGGTATTGGGCAGTAGCGTAATTGCCGGACTTGAACAGGTCGCGGGCCTGTACCAGCTGATTCTGCACACTGGTCTGGGACAGGCGGCGCAGCAGCGCGTGATCGTTCATCAGGTTGGGTGAAGCCTGCATCGAGCGGATCAGCTGGTCCAGCTGCAGCTCGATCGTTTCCCGGTTGCCCGGATTCCGGAAGCGGGTGTCGTTATAAATGAATGGAATCAGCGCAGACAGCGCGCTGCCGGCTTTTTGCATTTCGGAATTGACGGTATTGACATCTTCGGCCAGCGACCAGGGACTGGCCGTCAGGAGTAAGCAGCAGGCCAATTGCCGCAGACGGGATTGGAGGCGGAGCATGATGATTCCTTGGTTGGATGTGGTCGACACTGGTCGAATAATTATCAGCCATTTATCGCTCTGGCCAGCGGCGCAAATCAATTGTTGCTGAGAAAACCTGTTGCTTGGCCTATAGTTGAACTAACTGTTCACAGGGACAAGAACCATGAAAGCAGCCGGTCTGGAACGGGTTCATATGTTACAGGGTGTTCCCACCTTTGGAGGCATCAACGATTCGGTATTGTCGTTTCTGTTGCGGGAGTCCAGAACGATCAACCTGTCGGCAGGGACTCTGATCTTTGCTGAAGGGGAATATACCGCGTCGATGTTCATCGTTGAAGACGGCGAAGTCGCGATCTACAAACATAAGGATGGACGCGACTGCATCATGGCCATTCTGGGGGAGGGCGAGTGTCTGGGAGAGATGGCGCTGTTCGATTACATGCCTCGCAGTGCTTCCGCCGTGGCCAAAACGGATTGCCGCCTGATCGAAATAACCTCACAGAACCTGTATGGCGTTTACCAGATGGACATGGAGCAGTTCGCGCTGATCCAGATGAATCTGGGCCGCGAGATCGCCCGCCGCCTGCGCAAGGCGGATGATTTGTGCATGAAGTGTCCGCTGCGCGCCGATACCGAAGTGAAGACGTTCCGGCCCGTATCAGCAGGAAAACAAGAAAAGTCAGGAACACACTGACCAGCAGGCAGGGGGAACAATGACCGATACGGATACCGGCGCCAGACCGGGCAAAACGCTGGTGGTGCCATCCCGCAAACTGGAGTGGTCAGCCCCGCTGCGCTGGCTGCAGCTGGGTTGGCAGGATTACAGAAGTGCACCCCGGCTCAGCATCGAGTACGGTTTGTTTTTTGCGGTGGGCGGTCTGGTGCTCACGGTACTGATCATGCTGTTTGGCGACAAGATCCTGCTGTTCAGCCTGGGTGGACTGTTTGTGTTGCTGGGGCCTCTGTTCGCATTTGGCCTGTATGACGTGAGCCGGCAATTGCAGAAAGGCGAAACCCCCACCTTGCGTCATTCCATCGGCCAGATCCGCAGCAGTGCGCCCAACCAATGGGTATTTGCCGTAGTGGTGATCGTGATCGCGCTGGTCTGGATGCGGGCGGCCACCATCATTACGATTTTTTATCCGGACGATCCTGACCCTGCGCTGGAGGAGCTGCTGACGTTCTTTGCCATTGGCACCGGAGCGGGCGCGTTTTTCGCGGGCCTCGTGTTCGGGATCAGCGCG
>JBMOPR010000474.1:0-1792 GCA_049323075.1 Pseudomonadota bacterium | reverse complement strand
CCATAAATATCCTGATCGAAATCCAGCAGGTGCACTTCCAGCCGCACCCGCTCGCCGCTTACCGTGGGACGGGTACCCAGATTGGCGACTCCGCGGCGAATGCCTCCCAGCCCCGCCACTTCAACGGCAAATACGCCGCGAATCGGCGTACGAATCCGTTTGGGCAGCAGATTCGCCGTGGGCACCCCCAGCTGGCGTCCCAGCTTCTGCCCGTGCATGACACGGCCGGACATGAAAAACGGCTGGCCCAGCAGTGTTGCTGCCATGTCAAAGTCAGAACGCTCCAGGCACTCCCGCACCCGCGTGCTGCTGACCCGCTCACCCGCCAGCTCGTAGGTGCAGGTGTGCTCGACGCTGAACCCCGCTTCCTTGCCAACGGCCTGCAGAAAGGCAAAATCGCCACTGCGATCATGGCCAAACCGGAAATCGTCGCCCACCACCAGATGGCGGATACCCAGGCCATTCAGCAGAATCTCATCACAGAATTCGCGCGCAGACTGGGCACTGAAGCGGCTGTTGAATCGCACACAGAGAACCCCGTCCACGCCCAGCGCAGACAGCACTTCGCATTTTTCCCGGAAAGTCATCAGGCGGGCCGGTGCCAGGTCCGGCGCGAAGAACTCGCGCGGCTGGGGTTCGAACACCATCACCACCGACGGCAGGCCCAGCGCCTGGGCCTTCTGCGCCAGCTGCGCGACGATGGCGCGATGCCCACAATGAACGCCATCGAAATTGCCGATGGTGGCAACGCAACCCCGGTGCCGGGGTCTCAGATTGTGAACGCCGCGAATCAACTCCATAACCATGCCGTGCTGACAAAAGTCCCGCATTATAGCGGAGATGGCCAGCTGATTTAACCGGCAGTCGACGCAACTGGGGTGATTTAGCCCGATCCATCCTCATGAGCATCCGGCGCGGCACGGGACCGCAAATGCCGCACCCGCACGCCGCACGCGAACAACACCACAAAATACGTGGCGATTCCAGCCAGCACCTGCAACGTCAGCCACAACACCCGATCACGCCAGCCCCAGGCCAGCCAGTCCGTCAGACTCCGGTCCAGCCACACCAGCATCGCCGACATCGCCAGGGACGCCAGACACAACCGGGTAAAAAACATCAGCCATCCCTTGCCCGGCACATACACCCCCGCCTTGCGCAGTCCGCTGTACAGCATGCCGGCATTCAGGAACGCCGCCGCCGAGGTCGCCAGCGCCAGGCCTGTATGGGTCAGAGGGACGATCAGCGCCAGACTCAACAGCATGTTGGCCACCATCGACCACACTCCAATCTTCACCGGTGTCGACGTGTCCTGACGGGCAAAATAGCCCGGCGCCAACACTTTGATGAGCATGAACCCCAGCAGCCCCAGACTGTAGGCCTGCAACGCCCTGGCCGACTGCTCCACGTCATTGGACGAAAATTCCCCGTACTGGAACAGGGTCACCAACAGGGGTACCGCCAGGATAACCAGCGCCAACCCGGCAGGTACCCCGATCAGCATGATCATCCGCACAGCCCAGTCCAGCGTCGCAGAAAACGCCTCCGTGCTCTGGCTGGCATGCTTGCGCGACAGGCTGGGCAGGATAACGGTGGCAATCGCAATTCCGAACACCCCCAGCGGCATCTCCATCAGCCGGTCGGCATAATACAGCCAGGACACGCTACCATCCGCCAGAAAGGATGCCAGCACCGACCCCAGCAGCAGATTGATCTGCCCCACTGACACCCCGAACAGGGCCGGCACCATCAGCTTCAGGATGCGCTTCACCCCCTCATCCTGCCAACCCCA
>JBMOPR010000473.1:0-1797 GCA_049323075.1 Pseudomonadota bacterium | reverse complement strand
GGCGGTCCGGCGGTTCGCCGGCATGATGGACGGTGGTGCCGGCAGAATCACATTGAATGTGCGACTCCAGCTGCAGCTGTTGCACCTTGCCGCGAAAAACCGCCTCGGCGGTGGGAGAGCGGCAGATGTTGCCCATACAGACGAACAGGATGCGGGTCATGCCTGGCCACTGAGTTGCAGGATGCGGCGCACGCGCTCCAGATCCTCGGCGGTATCGACGCCGGGCGGCGGTGTTTCCAGCGCCGGCTGCACGTGGATTTTCACGCCGTGCCACAGGGCGCGCAGTTGCTCCAGGCTCTCGGTTTTTTCCAGCGCGCAGGGACCCCACTTCACAAAATCGTGCAGCAGGCTGACGCGGTAGCCGTAAATGCCGATATGGCGCTGCACCGGCATGATGGTGGGCAATTCGCCGCGGCCGGCCTGGTAGGTGGCGCGGCACCAGGGAATCGGCGCGCGGCTGAAATAGAGGGCATAACCTTGGGCGTCCGCCACCACCTTCACGATGTTGGGATCAAACACCCATTCGGGATCTTCGATGATTTCCGACAGGGTGGAAATGCCGGCGACGGAACGGGCCAGATTGTCCGCCACCTGGTCGATCACCTGCGGCGGGATCAGCGGCTCGTCGCCCTGCACGTTCACCACGATGTCCTGGTCACCCAGGCCCAGTTTGCTCACCACTTCCTGCAGGCGGTCAGTACCGGATTCGTGGGTGTGGGCGGTCATCACCACGGTGGCGCCGAATTCCTTCGCCACGGCTTCGATGCGGGCGTCGTCGGTGGCAATGATCACCTGCCGCGCACTGCTCTTGCAGGCCTGTTCATACACGCGCTGGATCATGGGCTTGCCACCGATATCCAGCAGCGGTTTGCCGGGCAGGCGGGTGGACGCGAAACGGGCGGGAATGATGACGCGGAAATCTGTCATGCGGGAATCGGTCATGAAAGAAAAACTCAGTAAAGGTGATGGCGGGACAGCTCGAACCGTTGCAGTGCGGCGATTATAACATCGATCAAATCACCCTGGACCTCGGCATCCACCGGCAGGTACCAGCCCTTCACGCCGGACAGGCCCTGCAGTTTCACAGCGTCCTTTTCCGTGGTGAGCAGCGTGGCGTCCTGCAGATCGGCGATGTCCTGCGCACTGTAGGCATGATGATCGGGAAAGGCGCGACACTCGCACTGAATACCAAGCTGGCGCAGCGTATCAAAAAAACGCTGCGGATTGCCGATGCCGGCGATGGCCACCAGTCGAGGCTGGGTAATTACGGTTTCCAGCGCGCAGTCGGTGTGATCCAGCAGGGATCTGAATGTGCCAGGGACAATGCGCAGTGAATGACGGAACGCAGAAGGCAGTGCGTAGAGCGAGGGATGACGCACGTCGCCGTTGACCACGATGGCATCCACCTGCTGCAGCCGCGCTTCCGCTTCCCGCAATGGACCCACCGGCAGCAGTTCACCATTGCCCAGGCCACGGCTGCCGTCCAGCACCACCAGCTCGAAAGTGCGGCCCAGGCGGTAATGCTGCAGTCCGTCGTCGCTGATCACCACATTGCAGTCGGTTTGCTGCAGCAGCGCCTGCACGGCGGCACTGCGGTCGGGATCGATCATCACGGGCACGCCGGTGCGCCGGGCCAGCATCAGGGGTTCATCGCCGGCAATAGCGGCAGTGTCATTTTGTGCGATCAGATGGGGATACTGCGGTGCATTTCCGCCGTAGCCACGACTGATGATACCGGGACGGAATCCCCGTGCCTGCAGCTGCTGCACCAGCCAGATCGTCAGCGGTGTCTTGCCG
>JBMOPR010000472.1:0-1797 GCA_049323075.1 Pseudomonadota bacterium | reverse complement strand
TGCCGCCTTTCTTCAGATGCCGGAAGGCGCTGACAACGAATTTTTCCGTCAATGCCTGTTCCGTTTCGAAGCCGCGGTGAAACGGTGGATTGCACAGCACCAGATCGAATTGCGCCGACAGACTGGCGGCACAGTCGTCAGCGATGACTTCGCCATTTATGCGGTTTTCCGTGAAATTGTGACGGCAACTGAAAACAGCAGCTGCGTTATTGTCGGTGGCAGTAATGGCGGCGATGCCCAGCCGCGCCGCATGCAACGCCAGATAGCCATAGCCACAACCCAGGTCCAGCGCTGTTGCCGGTTTGATCAGACCGTCCTGCAGTTGCTGGCGCAGGCAGTCGATCAGGTGCGCGCTGCCGCTGTCGATCTTGTTCCAGCCATACTGGCCCGGCTTGCTGAAAATGCGCAGGCCGTCCTGCTCTGCAATCAGCTGCAGTTCACTGTATTGACGCGCATCCAGCGGCTCGCCAAGTCGCTGCGGTTGCAATGTCGCAATTTGCAGCTGGCGTTCACCCCGGACAATCTGTGCCTTGCAACCGAAATATTGTTCGGCCTTGCTGATGTAGGTCTTGGTCCCCTCGTCCTTGAAGCCCGCCAGCTCCAGTTCTCCCTGTGGTGACAGATGCAGGGCGGACTGGTTGATGATGTGGTGCACCAGCGCCTTTTCCTTGGAAATGCGATAGGCGATCAGGTCGAATCCGGTATCCAGCGGCGTCAGATCCATATCGTTGAAAACGCAGGATAATCCGGCCTGTTGAGCGCACTGCTGGATGTCCTGCCGGTTGGTGAGGATCTGCAGGTCAGGAATGGCTTTCAGCTGCAGCAGGGCGGAGCAGTCCAGATGCTCATCGGCGATCAGCAGCTTGCGGCCGGAGGCGTTGCGCAGCCGCTCGAACAGGGCGTGCAGGGCAGGATCAGACATCGTCGATACTCGCAATTTCAGCGGCTGTCAGTGGCCGGTATTCACCAGGCGCCAGCTTCGGGTCCAGCACAATGTCCGCAATGCTGTCCCGGTGCAACGCCACCACCTGATTGCCAATGGCGGCGAACATGCGCTTCACCTGATGGTATTTGCCTTCGTGAATGGTGAGTCGCACCTGCGTGGGGGAAATGATGTCCAGCTGTGCCGGACGGGTGCGTTTTTTTTCGCTGCGCAACAGGATGCCCTCGGCGAACAAGGGTATTGCATCGGCCGTGACCGGTTCTGCCAGCTGCACGTCATAGCATTTGGATTTTTGGGTTTTCGGCGACGTGACACGGTGATTCCACTGGCCGTCATCGGTGATCAACACCAGGCCGGTGGTGTCGATGTCCAGGCGACCCGCCACCTGCAGGTCTTCCACGCCATCTTCATCCAGCAGTTCGAACACGGTGGGGTTGTGGCTGTCGCTGTTGGCGCACACATAGCCCACCGGTTTGTTGAGCATGAAATAGCGCGGGCCCGTCGGGGCGATGTGCAGGCCGGACCATTGCACCTGGGCGTCGTCGGCAATGCTGCAGGTGGGATCGGTCAGCATGACGCCGTTTACCAGCACGTCGCCAGCCTTGATCACCTGTCGCGCTTCCTTGCGGGACAATCCGGAAAAATTGCTTAAGTACTTATCGAGTCGCATGAGGGGCCGTGTCGAAAAACGGTGATTATACGGGGCTTCGCGTGCCAATAAAACCGAACGGTCTCTCGCCAGGGTCCAGGCCGGTCGTCAGGGTTTTAGATTGATTGGTTACATGTTGTTGCGCATCCTAGAATGTGATGCCATTAACGGTTTTTTGAAAGTTCAATCATAACAGGCTGCTTGG
>JBMOPR010000471.1:0-1808 GCA_049323075.1 Pseudomonadota bacterium | reverse complement strand
ACCCTTGCCGTTCAGCTAACACTTCCCCTTGTCGGGCGTGTAGAGGACTTCCACCTCCAAGTGAGCGCGCCCTGCCGGGCGCACAAATGAAAAGGCCCTGCCAGTATGGCAGGGCCCGATCAAGCCAATCCCTTCGGCTGCATTCACTCCATTGGCACGTTGGAAGCCAGACCCATGGTAATCCCGCGACCCAGCATCTCCATGCGGTCGTCTTCCCGGTACAGCGCGCCCAGTTCATTGCTCTGCTGGTACAGGGATTCCATCGCCACCGCCACCAGTGCCGGCGCGGACCGGCCGCTTGTGACCTGCTGCAGGCCACCGCGGGCGGCGTGCCACTGGGTATCCAGCTGGGTCAGGGCACGGGTTTCACCATCGTTCCAGGCGGCCGAGCGCAACTGGCTCATGCCTTTCTCATAGGCCTGCATGCTGTAGTTCATTTCTTCCAGCACCCAGGGCTCATTGATACCGTAGTTGTGGGCGGCATAGAACAAGCCAATCCGCTCCGACAGCATGCCCTGTTGCAGGGCCAGATCGCTGCGCTCGCCCTGATTCTGCGGCAGGCGCATCTGCCAGTCCCGCACCAGCGCGTCACTCTGGAACAGCAGGTTGTCACTGGCTTCCAGCAGGGCCACTACCGATTCCCGGCTCGGCTTGCTCTGGGCCATGGCCTTGTAGTCCTGCCACAGCCCCTTGATCTTGACGATGCGCTGGTTGATGGCCGAATTGGGGGAATTGGCTTCCAGCTGGTCCAGGTTTTTTTCGTACTGTGCAATGCTGGTGGTCAGAGCCTGGCGGGCCTGATCGCGGTCCACGCCTGCTGCCAGTTGCAGATGGGCCTTGGCAACCCGCATCACCAGCGTGCGCTCGGCCGCTGACTGATGCACCGCATCCAGATCCGTAAGACTGCGCGCCGACACCGAAGCCGAACCCAGCGCCGATACCAGCACCAACACGCCCGCACACACACCACGCAAACCGTTTGACTGAGCCATGGACAGATTCCCTTTACAACGTAACTGAATGTAATCTCAAACTCAGTGTAGGCAGATGAGATCAAAACAACAGCGGCGGCTGACGGGTTTGTGAGGTCTATCAAACAGTGACCGCAAAACCGGAACGAACACACAGTCTCTCGGGACAATATCGCACAGGGAAAATAGAATACGCGGCACATGCACCAACTTAGCCGGCCTGACGACCACCTGACAGGGAAATAGAATACCGGCCACGTACTCCACCACAGCCGGCCCGAAGGCCATCGACAAGGACAGCCCCGTGATCAGCACCTTCATCAAGCGCTACCACCACTCCCGTCTCACTGCCGCCCGCACCCGGGTGCAGGCCGTGCAGGAAAAAATCCTGCTGGATCTGGTGCGCGCGAACCGTGCCACGCCCTTTGGCCGGGAACACGGCTTTGCCAGCATCCGCACACGGGAACACTTTCGCGCCGCCGTGCCGGTGCGCACCAGCAAGGAATACGCCGGCTACCTGCGCACCGTGTATGAAACCGATCCCTGCCACCTCACCGCCGAGCGCCCCCTGTTTTTCGCCATGACGGCAGGCTCCACCGGCGACTACAAATACATTCCGCTGACGCCCTCCTTCAAGAACGCCATCAACCGCTCGGTGTTCGCCTTCTACCACTTTTTCGAAAGCCAGTGCCCCGAGCTGGCCCACCATCCAATCCAGTTTCTGGTGGGCTCTGCCGAGGGCGGCACCGCGCCGGTGGGCATTCCGCAGGGATTCGTGTCCGGCTTCAATTACCGCAACCTGCCGGCCTTCATCCGCCGCAAGTTCATCATCCCTTA
>JBMOPR010000470.1:0-1817 GCA_049323075.1 Pseudomonadota bacterium | reverse complement strand
CCGTCTGCGATAATTTCCTTCAGCGCGGCATTCAGTTTCTCGCGCAGCGGATCGTTCTTGCGCACCGCGATGCCAATTTTGTCATTGTCGAACACCGGCTCGCCCTTGAATTCGAAATCCTTGCCGGCATCGCTCTTCAGCCAGCCCCAGTTCACGAACACATCCCCCAGCACCAGATCGATCCGGCCGGACGACAGGTCCAGATACGCATTTTCCTGGGTGTCGTACAGTTTCAGATCCACCGCGTCACCCATGTTTTTTTCCAGCCACTCACCGGCAATCGTCGCGCGCTGGGTTCCCACCGCCTTGCCCTTCAGACCGGCCTTGTCTACCGCCACTTTCGCACTTTTCGGCCCGATGAACTGCAGCTTGTTGGTGTAATACGGATCGGTGAAATCCACCGCCTGCTTGCGCTCGTCGGTGATCGACATGGACGCGACGATAAAATCAAATTTTTTCGCATTGAGCGCGGGAATGATGCCATCCCAGTCGGACGTCACCACTTCGCATTCCGCTTTCATTTTTGCACACAGCGCGTGGGCGATATCCATGTCGAAGCCCACCACCTTGCCGCTGGCATCGGTGAGATTGAACGGAGGATAGGCGCCTTCAGTGCCAATGCGCAGCTTGTCGGCGACCGCCGCCTGGGACACCAGGGCAAACGCGGCCGCCAGGGCCAGCAGGATTTTTTTGCAATTGTTCATGCGGAATGACTCCATCAATGGTTGCTGGACAGGAATTGTTTGCAGCGTTCTGACTTCGGGTGATTGAACACCGCGTCGGGTGTTCCCTTCTCTTCCACCATGCCCTGATGCAGAAATACCACTTCGCTCGACACCTGGCGGGCGAAATTCATTTCATGGGTCACCAGCAGCATGGTGCGACCTTCTTCGGCCAGTGCACGAATGACGTTCAGCACTTCCTGCACCATCTCCGGGTCCAGCGCCGACGTCGGTTCGTCAAACAGAATGACTTTGGGTTGCATGGCCAGGGTGCGGGCAATGGCGGCCCGCTGCTGCTGGCCACCGGACAGCTGGTTCGGATAGCAATGACGCTTGTCGGCAATGCCCACCTTGGCCAGCAGCGCTTCGCCCATTTCCGTGGCCGCCGCCTTGCTCATGCCCAGCACGCGGCGCGGCGCTTCGGTGACGTTATCGAGCACCGTCATGTGCGGCCACAGATTGAAATTCTGGAACACGAAACCGATTTTGCTGCGCAGGCGATTGATCTGTTTGCTGTCGGCGGCAACCAGGTTGCCACTGGCGGAAGGTTTGAGCTTCAGCTCCTCGCCGGCCACGATGATCTGGCCCAGATGGGGCGATTCCAGCAGATTGATGCAGCGCAGAAAGGTGGACTTGCCGGAACCGGAAGAACCCAGAATGGAAATGACGTCGCCGTCGCGGGCCGTCAGGGAAATTCCCTTGATCACTTCGAGATCGCCATAGCGTTTGTGCAGGTTGCGAATTTCCAAAGCGGGAGCGGCTTCAGTCATGGCTTCGGTCATGGCGCCTCTCGTCGGGCTCTGTTCATCGGATGACACATCCATCTGGCAGGGTGATTGAAGAATAATCGTCCTCGGTGCCGGACACAACCACCCGGGCACAAGCATCCAGGTCAAGCTCCGCCGGAATGCGGCAAACGCACCAGCATCGCCCAGTCCAGGCGCCTGGCGGGTGCGTTTAGGGTTTTCGCCCAACCGTGCTAACCTTTCTGCTGCCTCCTTTAGATGCAGTACACGGATAACAACAAGATGAAAGCCGCATTCCACTGGGAAGACCCGTTCCTGCTGCAGCAGGAACTGAGCGCCGACGAGCGCG
>JBMOPR010000469.1:0-1817 GCA_049323075.1 Pseudomonadota bacterium | reverse complement strand
TGATGCCGCTGTTCCAGAACGCGCAGGAGCAGAAACATCTGCTGGATGAGCATGTGCAGAAACTGCGGCTGATGGCCAGCGTTGACGGCAACGCCGCCGAGCGTGTCGGGCAGATGGAAGCCATGCTGGCCGATGTGGAAACCCAGATCGCGGAAGTGGAAGACATGATCAAGGGCCTGCGCAAGCCGGCCCCGATCCATCAACAACGCAAGGTGATTCCGCTGATCACCGCGCAGTTCTCGCCGCCGGCGCCGGTGAAAAAATAGCGGCGCCTTTTACTGCGGCGTGCGCATGACCATGAGCCGCAATTCCGTCATGTCGTGCATGGCCCAGCGGATGCCTTCGCGGCCCAGACCGCTGTCCTTCACGCCGCCATACGGCATGTGATCCACCCGCCACGACGGCACATCGCCGATCACCACGCCACCCACTTCCAGTTCATCCCACGCCTTGTGCGCCTTGTACAGATCGCGGGTGAAAATGCCGGCCTGCAAACCGAAGCGGCTGTTGTTCACGTCTTTCAGCACCTGATCGAAATCGGTGAATTTCGCCAGGATCGCCAGCGGGCCGAACGCTTCCTCGGCGCAGGCATTCTGTTGCGAGTCGACATTCTCCAGCAGCGTGGCGTCCAGCATGTTGCCCTTGCGCTGGCCGCCGCACAGCAGCGTGGCGCCGGACTCGATCGCTTCGTTGATCCAGCCGTGCAGACGCTTGGCTTCGCCTTCGCTGATCATGGGGCCGATGAAGGTGTCGGGATTTTTCGGGTCGCCGCTTTTGAGCTGTTTTGTCGCGGCCACCAGTTTCGCTTTGAGTTGTTCGTAAATATCCGCGTGCGCATAAATGCGCTGCACGCTGATGCAGCTTTGTCCCGACTGGTAGAAAGCGCCGATGATGATGCGCTTCACTGCGTCGTCGATGTCCCAGTCTTTATCCACCACACAGGCGGCGTTGCCACCCAGTTCCAGGATCACCGGCTTTTTGCCGGCGCGTGCTTTCAGATTCCAGCCCACATCCGGCGAGCCGGTGAAGCTGAGCAGTTTCAGGCGCGGATCTTCAGTGAGCAGATCCGCGCTGTCGCGGCGGCAGGGCAGAATCGAAAACGCGCCTTTGGGCAGATGGGTTTCCGCCAGGATTTCACCGATGAGAATGGCGCCGATGGGGGTGAGGCTGGCGGGCTTCAGCACGAACGGGCAACCCACCGCGATGGCGGGCGCCACCTTGTGTGCGGCGAGATTCAGCGGAAAGTTGAACGGGCTGATGAAAGCGCAGGGACCGATGGGCACGCGCTTGGTCATGCCGTAATAACCTTTGGCGCGGGCGCTGATGTCGAGCGGGATGGTTTCACCGTACAGGCGCGACACTTCTTCCGAAGCAATCTTGAAGGTGTCGATCAGGCGCGTCACTTCACCTTTGGCGTCGTTGATCGGTTTGCCGGCTTCCACGCAGAGTGCGTAGGCCAGTTCGTCAAAGCGTTCACGAAAACGTTTTACACAGTGCTCCAGCACCGCCTGTTTTTCGAAGACAGGCATCTTGCGCATCGGCTCGGCGGCATCGCACGCGGCGGCAATGGCTTTATCAAGAGTGGCCGGGTCGGCCTGCGCCACTTCGCAGGCCAGTTCTCCGCTGAACTTGTCATGCACTTTCAGATCGCGATTGGCGAAAACGGCTTCGTTGGCGAGGTAGTAGGGGTAATGTTTGTTCAACATGTTGAATCCTGTGATGCGAATGTCCGGAGCCTGCGCCGGGGAGGTTACGCCTTCCTGGACACGCCGTAAACCCGTCCCTGGGGGCTGCGCAGCGGCATCACTGCCGCTGAG
>JBMOPR010000468.1:0-1818 GCA_049323075.1 Pseudomonadota bacterium | reverse complement strand
ACTCCATCAGCAAGGAACGAATAGCGGCCATATCCGGCGTCGCCGGCAGTTCGCAACGCGTGTAAAGCGATTCCAGATCTTTCTCCTTCTGGACGAAATACTGTTGCAACTGCTCAAACGTCCACTCTCCGTTACGGATGGACTTCAATTGCTCGTTGTTTCGTTGCAGGTCAAGGTCCTGCTCCAGCATGAGTTGTTCAACTTCGTTCAGCAATCGCACGACATGATAGGCAAACTTGACGTCGTAACCGTACTTTTCCACCAGGTCACGCCGCTTGCCTTCCGGTTGCTTGGTTTCCAGCTTGCGAATCTGGGCATAGGCATAGCCCTTGAATTTCAGCCAGCAGCCTTTGTGGAGGAACACCTTGCGCTTTTCGCGGATACGATCCGCCAGCGGCGTACTGTAAAGAATACAGTTATGGGGAACCCACAGGCTGTCGATGATATTCGGGTTGTTGTCGGTCAGCAGCCGAAAATATTTGGTGATGGAATAAAGAGTGAGATCATATTCCCTGCCCTTGCCGCCCAGCGCGCTGGCGTCCAGGACATGGTGCTGCTGATATTGATCGAACTGCGGCTTGCACTCATCAAAACCGGGTATCTCGCCACGCAAATGGGGAAACAGCATTTCCTTGGGCGGAATGGCAAACCCGTACACATCCATATCCGACGTATCACTGGATACACCATAAGCCATCGAGCCCATGATGACTTCATACTGCACGCAATCATCCAGAAAACGCGGCGCATCCCGCAGAAGGCCTTTGTGAAACAAATTGCTGAATGTGCTGCTCATGATGATGTCCGAATAAAATAATTCAAAAGACTAAAACCACCGGCAAGGGTGGTTTTCGCTTATGCACTGGATGCCGAACCCAATTTAACCAGATCCTTCATGACGCCATCAAGGCCGCCGTAAACATTCATCTGGCCGACACGGGCAACCACCCGCTCAAGCGATTCCAGCTCTTTCAACCGCAACAACACGGGGTTGTTTTCCATCATTCTGGCGGTGTTATGCAGGGATCGCATGGCCTGGGTTTCCTCGCGCCGTTTGATCAGGTTGGCCTCCGCTTCTTTCTGCGCTTCAACCACCTGGTTCAGAATCGCTTTCATGTCGCCGGGCAGAATGATGTCCTTGATGCCGACACTCAGCAGCTTGATGCCATGGGCAGACAGCTTATCGCGCACACCATTCTGAATGGCCGTATTCAGGGCATCCTTTTCCGCCAGCAAATCATCCAGCGATTTTTCGCCCACCACTTCCCGCAAACCAAATTGCAGCTCACGGTAAATGAAGGCAGCAAAATCCTTCACTTTCAGAAAGGCTTGCTGGGCATCCATTACCTGATAGTTGGCACTCAGGTTGATCCGCAGACTGACGCGATCTTTGGTTAAAATTTCCTGACCGCTGACTTCGGCGGCCAGCACCCGCATATCAACCGTGGATACGGTTACATGCCGGTTGAACTGCCAGAAGCCATAACGGCCAGGCTGCAATTGCTGCTCGAATTTTCCGTTCAGAAACATCAAGCCCACCTGACCTTCCGGCACTTCCACATACAGCAGGGTCGACTGGGCCAGCTGCTTCAGCCTGGCATTGGCACCACGACCCAGAATGCCCAGCAATTTGTCGTTGACCGCGACATTCTCCTGCAAGTCGATGATCTCAACGGTCAGCGAGTCGAGGCCTTTCCAGTAGGCGTAAAACACGCCGGGCGGCAGAATATCCACGATCTGGCCGTTGCGGTAAACCAGACCCAGCTGGTGATCGCTCATTTCCACCGACGCCATATGCGGCGCCAACGCATCAGCGTG
>JBMOPR010000467.1:0-1818 GCA_049323075.1 Pseudomonadota bacterium | reverse complement strand
ATGATCTGACAGCCGGAGCTGCGATCGCCGCTTTCAACGTTACCGCGCACTTCCTCTGCCCTGGCACCAGCACCAAGCACAAGTATTTTCCTTCTAAGATGCGAAATATCGACCACTAAAAAGAACAATGCGCGCGTTATAAGGCATAGCATCAGCGAGAATACAACTGCAATTGACAACACGCCCCTGCCCAGTTGAAGCAGCGGAAATATGTAATAAAGCACTGTCAGGGCTGCGGACCCCAGCAAAAAGAAGCTCACCACCGACCTGACGGCCAATCCAGAAAATCCTTCTCGTAGTTTGGATTCATACACACCAAGTGACAGCGTACAGCAAAGCATTGTTATGGCGAAGACGGAGCAGCGATATGCATAGGGATCCTGAAAATCAAGTGGATTAATGGACTCCCAAGGTAATCGGATAGACACCGCAAGATAAACTGCCAGTACCAGCAACCAGTACTCGATCAGGGCCAGGATGATGTATTGAAGCGGCAGGTAATGCTTGAAAATGCGTATGTGGAACACGCCAAATCCCTTTAACAAACAGAAGGTTGGATTAAATCACGCAAACAGGCGGTTTTCAAACAGGTGAATCGGCTTTCATTGGACGACTGGGCATCGTTTATCCAAACAAGTTTAACACAATCCCGCCAATCTCCAGGGAAACGGAACGTGCGAATATCAATTATTCACGGCGGTTGGACTGGTCCGATCCAGCAGTGGCTGCCACCAGGTGCGATGATGCAGATACCAGCCAACGGTACGCCGCAATCCGTCCTCGAAGCGCGTCGCGGGCGCAAAACCCAGCTGCTGATGTATCTTGCCTGCATCGATGGCATATCGACGGTCATGACCGGGGCGGTCCGTCACAAACCGGATCGCTGATTCACAACCCTTCCCCCTTGCGGCCGGACAGCCGGGAAACAGCCGCGACAGACTGGCATCCTCCTGGAAAGCCTGGTCCACAATGGTGCAAAGCAGTTGCACCAGACCCAGGTTATCCCGCTCGTTGTTGCCCCCAATGTTATAGGTTTCCCCCACCTTTCCCCGCTGCAGCACGAGCTCAATGCCCCGGCAATGGTCCTCCACAAAGAGCCAGTCGCGGACATTGCCACCGTCGCCGTAAACCGGAACCGTTTGCCCCAGAAGCAGGCGGCAGATGGCGAGCGGGATGAGCTTCTCGGGGAAATGATAGGGTCCGTAATTGTTGGAGCAGTTGCTGGTGGTAACCGCCAGGCCATAGGTGTGGTGATAAGCCCGAACCAGGTGATCGGATGCCGCCTTCGACGCAGCATATGGCGAGTTCGGCTGAAAGGGATTGCGCTCGGTGAAAGGCGGTTCGGTGGGCCCGAGGGAGCCAAATACTTCGTCAGTGGAAATATGGTGAAAGCGATGACCTTGCAACCCGCCCAGCTCCACCAGCCACACCTGGCGGGCAGCCTTCAGCAGCGCATGTGTGCCCACGACGTTGGTATCAATGAAGGCGTCAGGGCCCGCGATGGAGCGATCCACATGGCTTTCAGCTGCGAAATTCACGATGACCTGGATCGAGAATTCCCGTAACAACTGTTCCACCAGTGCCTGATCCCGAATGTCCCCCTGCACAAAATGAATCGCGCCATTCGCCATTAAATCCTGCAGGCTGGCGCGGTTGCCGGCGTAGGTCAATGCATCCAGAATCACCAGCCGATCACCAGGATGCTGCGCGTGCCAGTAGTGAACGAAGTTGGCGCCGATGAAACCGGCGCCACCGGTAATCAGAATATTCTGCATAGGCTGAAATCTCGAAAACGAAACCGGCGGATCAGGGTATCCG
>JBMOPR010000466.1:0-1830 GCA_049323075.1 Pseudomonadota bacterium | reverse complement strand
ATGCGATTCTGCAAGGCGCGGTTGCTCCAGGCGAACAGGCCGAAGATCAGTACCCAGGGCAGGATGCTAACCAGCAGGTTGGCCCACCAGGGCCACTCTTCCGACTGCGCCACCAGTTCCACCTGATGGGTTTCGATCTGCTCCAGCAGGCGGGTGTCGGTGATCGGTGGCAGCCGGGTGGAAAAATCGAAGCCTTCCTTGCGCTCGGAATCGCGGTACCGCCCCTGCACCTGCTGCCCTTTGATCTGCACCGAGACCACCTGATCATTCACCAGCTGCTGCTTGAACGTGGAATAAGGAACCTCGGACGGTGCCTGGTGCTGGCGCGCGCTGGCATAGTAATAAAAGACAAACAGGATCAGGGTGAAGATCAGCGGCCGCCAGTCGAACACGGGGACAGGCTTGCCGGGAGTGGGCTTGCCCGGCGGGTTGCGGCCGGGCACGGGGTCGGGCTTTTGCGGCGTCATGGGGCTTCCGTCACAGCAATAAAACAGGGGGCGATGGGCAGGATGCTACTCCAATCAGTCGGGCTTTTCATGGCAACCGGGCGGGGCCATCAACCGGACGGGAACAATAGTCAGTTCGGACGATTGTTCCCCCACCCGGTGCATCTTAGTCTGCAGGCTGGGACAACCCTTTGACGGAGCGCACGGTTAGATGAGCAATGTCACCAACAACAAGAACAACCTCTCCAGCGACCTCACCGCGCAGCTGATTGACCTGCTGGACAAGCAGGCCATCCAGGAACTGGTCCACGCCTACTGCAACGCCGCCGACCGCCACGATTACGCCAAGATGCGCAGCCTGTATCACCCGGACGCCCGCGACGACCACGGCGGTTTCTTCCAGGGCCTGGCCATGGATTTCATCGACCAGCTGCCGGCGATCCAGGAACCGATGGAAATCCTGCACCACAATGTCACCACCCTGAACATCAAACTGGATGCTGCCGGCGCAGCCGTGCGCAAGGCCGAGGGCGAAGTGTATGTGCTGGCGTTCCACAAGGTGAAAACACCCGAGGGCAGTTTCGATCTGCTGATCGGCGGACGCTACTTCGACCAATACGAAAAGCGCGACGGCCTGTGGAAATTTTCCCACCGCGCAGTGGTGGCGGACTGGGTCAATGTGCACAACCCGTCGATCGTGGATCTGCAGAATCCGGTGATTGCGGGATCGCGCATTGGCCGGCCGGGGCAGGACGATCCGTCCTATGCCTTTTTCTCGCTGTTGCAGTGGGGCCAGCGCTGATTATTTTATAGAGGGGGAGCGAACAACATGGGCAGACTGAACGGCAAAATCGCGCTGGTGACCGGCGCGGGCCAGGGTGTGGGGCAAGGCATCGCCTATGCACTCGCGGCCGAAGGCGCGCGCGTCGCGGTGACCGGGCGCACGCTGCAGAAACTGGAAAGCACCTGCGCCGAAATCCGGCGCCGGGGTGGCGAGGCACTGCCGGTACAGTGCAACGTGAAAGAACCGGAATCGTTGCGCGCCTGCGTCGACACGGTGATAACGCATTTCGGCGGGCTGAACATTCTGGTGAACAACGCGCAGGAAGTGCCGCTGGGCGCTCTGCTGGACGTTACCGATGCTGCCTTCAACGCCGGCTGGGAATCCGGCCCGCTGGCCACTTTCCGGCTGATGAAACTCTGTCATCCCTATCTGAAAGGCGATGGCTGCATCATCAACGTCGGTTCCTCTGCCGCCAAACGCTGGGACATGAGCCGCTACGGCGCCTACGCGGCGGTGAAAGAAGCCATCCGTTCCCTCACCCGCGCTGCCGCCTGCGAATGGGGCGCGGACAATATCCGCTGTAACGCCATTCTGCCCCAT
>JBMOPR010000465.1:0-1830 GCA_049323075.1 Pseudomonadota bacterium | reverse complement strand
ATCGGCGGCAGAAATCACCGGTACCATTTTCCTGTCCGGCAATAACAGCTTTTTGCTGGACCCGTTCAACGGCAAGCAGATCCGCCGCAAATCGCCCGTTGTGCGCCTGCAGGTGAAACCGCAGCCTGCCAGCTATCCCGCCGACCAGCCCTGGCTGCCGGCCCACTCGCTGACCTTGCGGGAAAGCTGGAATCCCGCCAATCCCGAATTCAAGGTGGGTGAACCGGTGACACGCACCATCGTGATCGAGGCCGAAGGCCTGGCACCCTCCACGCTGCCGCCCATCAAGCCGCCCGCGTTCGACAACCTGAAGCTGTATCCGGAACAGGCGCAGACTGCCAGCAACATCGGTGCCCGCGGCCAGATCAGCACGCGCACCGAAAACCTGGCCATGATCGCCACGGCACCGGGCGCATTGGAACTGCCCGCGGTGGAAGTGACCTGGTGGGATCTGGATGAGGAAAAAGTGAAAGTGGCCCGACTGCCGGCGCGCACCCTGGACATCAAGGGCGCCAGGCAGGTGCAGCAGACCGACGCCCCCCTGCAGGCACCGCCGCCGGCCACCGAGACCGATGAAGTACCGGAATCGCTCAACGGCGAGGTCAACCACACCTGGCAATGGATCGCTCTGGTGGCCCTGCTGTTGTGGCTGGGCACGCTCGCGGGCGCGGCCTGGCTGTGGCGCCAGCGGCAAACAGCGGCAACAGCGCAGGAATCCACTTCCGCCGACACCACCGACCGTTTCACCCCCGCCGCCGCCAAAGCCGCCCGACAGCGATTTGAAGCTGCCTGCGCCGGCAACGATGCCCGTGCTGCCCGCAGTGCCCTGATCGACTGGTATCGTCAGCAGTTCCAGAATCCGCAGCTGCATAACCTGCACGACATAGCCCGCCAGACGCCGCTACCGGCGCTGGATGTGGCCCTGCAAAAACTGGATGCGGTGTTGTATCGGGGAGCGCGGGAAAAAGACTGGAAAGGAAGCGAACTGCAGCAGGCTGTCACGGAAGCGCTGAACCGGCCCGCGCAGAACGGCCCGCAATCGGCGCTGGAGCCGCTCTATCCTGCCTGACAGCGATAGAACGGCTCCAAAGCTGTCACCCGTTACGGGCGGGCTTCACCGCCCTTGACGCCGCCCTGCCCCACCATCAGCAACTTGCCTGACGCGGTCTTGGCGATGCCCAGGATGGCCTGGCGGTCTTTGGTGATCTGCGCGGTATAGCTGAGGCCGCCGTCCTTGCTGGTCAGGATCACACCGGAATTGCCCACCAGCACGATATCCTTGTCCGACAGCCGCACGCCACCCATCAGACTGTTCTCGGTGGTGCTTTTGATTTCCTCCCAGGAATTGCCCTGGTCATTGCTGCGGAACAGGTTTCCCTGCAGGCCGAACACCATCAGGCTCTCGGGTGCCGGACCCACCAGCATGCCAAAGAAGGAACCCTCATAGGGGCCCTGCAACGGATGCCAGCTCTGGCCACCATCCTGCGAACGGAACAGCGTGCCCTTCTCGCCCGCCACATAAATGATATTGCCGTCCGCCGAGCCGATGGTGTTCAGGTGCCAGTTGTCGGTATTGTTCAATCGCGCGGACCAGTCATCCCAATGCTTGCCGCCATCGCTGGTATGCAGCAGCAGGCCATAGGCGCCCACGGCAAAGCCTTCGCTTTCGTTACGGAACCAGACGTCCAGCAGCGGCGCGCCCAGGCGGGGCAGTTCGTTGAACTGCTCGTCAGTGAAGTTTTCCTGTTCTTCCTCGGTGAATTCCTTGTAGGGATTGGCGTACTGCACTTCCCAGGTGGCGCCACCATCGCGGGAGCCCAGGATCACGCC
>JBMOPR010000464.1:0-1838 GCA_049323075.1 Pseudomonadota bacterium | reverse complement strand
TCGAATCTGCTGTTGCATCTCAACAGTGAGATCGACATCGATGAAGCGCAGGATATCTTCCATTACCGCATCGAACTGCTGCATCAGGCGGGGAAAAGTGACGATATAGAGATTGCGGGAGGGAATCCGGCCTGCAGTGTAGTCTTCATAGAAACGTAAACTCAGGCGCAACAACGCAGCATACAGATTTTCGATGAAATGCTGACGCTGTTCTGCCGGCAACGACCAGAATCCAAAACGACCGTCGAGCACGCCTGTCACCAGGCTCAGACCGGAAGGCACCGTTTCCAGCGGGTCACGCACCATATATATAACGTTGGCATCTGGAAAACGTCGCAGAAATTGTGGCAGGCGCAAGGACAGGGAAAACAGCTTGGCCACCACCCGGCTACGCTTTTCGCTCACCAGATTGCGACGCCACAGCGTTTCATACCAGTTGAAATCACGCTCAGCGCTGGCCACAAAGCGACGTTCAAATTCGTCCAGTGTTTCTGTTTTCGACCAGGCGTAGAAAAAGCCATACAGGAATAATCCGTCAAAATAGCGAAACAGCAGCGAAGGGTCGTCCGTTTCGATCGCCGTAAGATTGGTTTCGTGTGCAGCATGGGCGTGATGGCGGGCCGGACTAATCTTCTCCAGCAGCGGCAATAGCGGTTTCAGAAGCATTTGCAATGTCGGTGACGGGTACAGCATTTTCCAGATGCGCATACCCGCGCCCAGATCGTTCGCCACCAGAAAGCGGTGCAGAAACGTTGTGCCGCTACGGGGATTACCCACGATAACAATGGGACTCTTGATTTTGGTACGACGCAAAGCCGGATAAAACACATGATCAATCGCCAGCCCCACTGTCACCAATCCATGCAGTAACAGAAATCCAGTGAATGTTACCAGGGGCGATAGACGCTGATTGAATTGGCTTGCGACAATGCCATAAGCCTTGAACATACGCTGTAACATGAATCCACTTCCCGGCAAGATTTCTTAAGATGGAATTACCACTGCAGCAGGGCGAAGGCAATGGACAAACCAGCCCCCGTGCCGCCAATCAATACCCGATCACCGCGCCGCAATCGACCCTGCTCATTGGCGATAGCGAGGGTCATCGGAATCGAAGCTGCCACGCAGTTGCCGTAATCGGCGACGATATTGACGATTTTTTCCCGCGGAAATCCCAGTTTCACGAATGCCTCCATTCCGGGGCCGGAAGCCTGATGCAGAACAAACAGATCGATATCTTCGTACGTCAATCCATTGCGTTCGAACAATGTGCGCAGCACCCGGGAAATATGCATCAGCACCATTCGAAACACCTTGGGGCCCTGCATATTGAAAAGGTTGTCATCACTGCTGGTATCCGGATGCCCAGGCGGATGACGCATACCGCAACCTCTGAATTCGGTCAGCTCGGACCCTTCTGGCCAGGTGTACATGATCCAGTCCTGTACGGCACTTTCACCTCTGCTTTGCTCGATCAGTGCTGCCGCGGCCGCATCGCCAAACAATGCAGCGCTTTCCGGTTGTTCCAGATTGCGCCAGGGCGTACCAGCCTCGGCGGAGACCACCAGAATGCGCCGATAAATTCCTGCCTGTATCAGCCCCGACGCATTCAGCAGGGCCACCACAAATGACAGGCACGTGGCATGCACAGACCAGCACGGAACTCCCTCCCAGCCCAGCGCTTTCTGGATAAATACGGCGCTGTCGGGAATCAGCTGCACCGGCGTCAAGGATGCATTAATGATGCAGTCCGGCCGGGGACCGTCGCCGATCGCCGCCAGTGCTGCCCGGGCCGCCAGAAAATCCATTCGCTCTTCCGCTATCCGACGCTGATGCAC
>JBMOPR010000463.1:0-1843 GCA_049323075.1 Pseudomonadota bacterium | reverse complement strand
GTTCACGTGGATACTGTTGGGGCGCGGCATGTTGGTCAGGATCAGGTTCTTTGCCGGCACTGGATCAATCGCGTTGGCCTGCAGCGCTGCCAGCGCGCCCAGACTGGTGCCGGCAAAGGTGAGGTTGGTGAAGTCCCAGTCCGTGTTGCCCACCCAGTAGCCCAGCTGTTGCGGATCAGTCGTGAAATCCTGGTCCAGCACGTGTGGCAGCAGGTGTCGCAGGTACAGCACTTCCATGCCCAGCTGCAGGTATTGCGGTTCCACCGCGCCCAGGTTCAGCGGATTGAAATCCGCCAGCACGGCCGCCACCACGGCAGTATCGATGTCGATATTCAACAGGTTGCTGAGCCACTCCAGGCTTTGCACGCCGGCGCTGTATTGGCGGTCGGTGGTGTAGGGAGCCGGGATGAACACCCGTAACACGCGGTGGTTCGTCGTTACCATGGGATCGTAAAGGAAGCGATCTGAATTCCAGTATTGCTGGATGTCGTTTGCGGTAGGCAGGGCGTGGATTTCCACCGGCAGGCGTTCCCCCGGCGCAGGTGGAATGCAGGGCAGCGCAATGCCGACGCGGGTGCGGACGCTGCCGTTGGCCGCCAGTGTGCCGGCAGCATCCCGATTCAGATGGCCGCCGCTGGTGAGGTAGGGTGGTCTGCCGGTGAGGATGTTGGGCAGGTCCATCTCCAGTGTCAGCAGGTAGCCATTGCGGTCACCATAAGAGTTGCAGCTCTGGATGCTGTCGGCGTCCGCAAAGTGGATGTTGCGGGCCGCGGTGGCATAGTCCTGCCGGTTCACGAAAGTGCGCACGCTGGGCAGTTTGTCGCTGACGCCCTGGGTGGTGAAGACGGTGAAGGCCGCCACCTGCTCCGGTGCAAAGGCGGAATTTTCGGTGACGAAGGATTTCACCAGGCCCCAATGCTCGCCCAGCTTTCCATCGGCCCCGTGGGCGATGATCCGCTTCATGGCCGCGCCCTGTTGTACCGGAAATGGCAGGTATCCGAGGGGGTCCAGGGTAAACAGCAGCAAGGCGTACGTGGCGCCGGGCTCAAGGCTGTGGCCCAGCGCTGGCTGCACATGCAGCAGGCTGTCCTCCGCCAGCTCAGGGGAGCGGTGCAGGCGGAAGGTGACGGGAATGCTCTGGCCATGGTCCGGCGAACCGGGTTCCAGCCTGATCAGTTGCAGGGCGTCCTCAGGCAGGGAATCCGATGACCATTCCATATCGGCGAGGTCCATGTCCCAGGTAGTGGCCAGCGGTACCAGGATGCCGCCGTTGCGGGCAAAACCGTCGCTGCGTTTGGCGGCTCTTTTCACGGCGCGGGCGAACAGGCCGCCGTTGAGCGGGAAGTCGGTCAGGTCCAGTTGGCCATCGGCATTGCGCCTGGTATCCGTGGGCCAGGGGCCGGAAAAGAAGAAGTCCGGCACGTAGTTCATCAGGGGCTCCAGGACGTTGCTGGCCTTGAAGGTGGCGATCACGTGGCGGTTGCCCAGCGTGCGCACGTCGCAGGGGCCGGTGCCCTCGCAAGCGCCGGCCCAGCCGGTAAAGGTGTAGCCCGGTGCCGCCACCGCCTGCAGTTCCACCCGCCGGTTGTAGCCCCCGTCGTAACAGGTGGCATCGCCGGTGCAGGCCGTTGCGTTGTTGCTGACGACGCTGACAGTGCCTTCCCCAAGTGTGGTGACCGTGATCTTGCATCCGGCAAGCGACAGCCCCAGTACGAGGACTGCCGCAAGCCGGCGATAAGTCATGAATGACATCGCGCGCTTCCCTGCTTTGTTTTTTTGGTATGGGTGACTAACAGCCTGCTAAGCGGACGATATTAGAAGAGCGCTTTCACCGCGCGCAATG
>JBMOPR010000462.1:0-1850 GCA_049323075.1 Pseudomonadota bacterium | reverse complement strand
CCAGTGTATACCCGCCATCGACAGCCGTTGGGTGCGTTGTGTAGGCACCAACTCGCTGCGGGAAGCGCGCAACGGCGAGGCATTTCTGCGGCAGGCGCGGCAGATTCTGCGGTGTCCGGTGGAGGTGGTGGCCGGCCGTGAAGAGGCGCGCCTGATCTACCTGGGGGTGGCGCACACGCTGGCGGATGATGGCGGCAAGCGGCTGGTGTTCGACATTGGTGGCGGTTCTACGGAATTCATTATTGGCAAACGGTTTGAGCCGCTGTTGACCGAGTCCCTGCACATGGGCTGCGTTGCCTATCGCGACCGTTTTTTTGCCAACGGCAAGATCAGCGAGCAGGGTTTCAAAAAGGCCGTAATGACCGCACGCACCGAGCTGGCGGCGATAGAAGCGACGTACCGCAAGAAAGGTTGGGATAACGTGGTGGGCGCTTCGGGCTCGGTGAAGGCCATTGAGGGCGCGCTGCAGGAAAATGGCTGGTTCAAGGACGCCATTGATCTGGCGGGCCTGCACAAATTGCGGGACCGGCTGCTGACGTTCAATTCCCTGGACGCCATCGACATTCCCGGTATCAAGGCGGACCGCCGCCATATCCTGCCCAGTGGCCTTGCCATCCTGATCGCGATATTCGAGCAGCTGGGCATCAAGTCGGCGCACTATTCCGACGGTGCCATGCGCGAAGGCATTCTGTACGACCTGCTGGGGCGGCATGTGCATGAGGATGTGCGCGAACGTTCGGTGCTGGCGATGATGAACCGGTACAGCGTGGATACTGCCCAGGCCGAACGGGTACTGCAGTCGGCGTTGAAGGCGTTCGGCCAGGTGAAGAAGGAATGGGATCTGGGCGAGTATTGCCGCGAATGGCTGCGCTGGTCAGCCCTGACCCATGAAATCGGCATGGCAGTATCCCACTCGGGTTTTCACAAGCACGGTGCCTATCTGCTCACGCATTCAGACCTTCCGGGCTTCACCCGCCAGGACCAGAAAGTGATGGCGGTGCTGGTGGGCAATCACCGGCGCAAGCTGAAGGAAAGCGACTGGCAGGAATTGCCATCGCACCTGCAGGAGAAGGTGTTGCGACTGATATTGCTGCTGCGGCTGAGCGCGCTGTTTCATCGGGCCCGGCGCGAGGATCTGGTGCCGGATTTTCGCCTGGCCGTGGATGGCAAGGGCGCGCGCCTGCGGTTTTCGGCCAAATGGCTGGAGGAGCATCCGCTGCTGCAGGCAGAACTGCAGGAGGAGCAGGATGTGTGGAAGAAAATCGGCATGAAACTGGAGTTCTGAAGGCGCAGTTGCGCCCCCAGCGCCGGCGGGATTGATCAGGAATCCACGGTTTTCCTGTTGCGCTTGATGATTTCGCTGAATTCCACCGTGGTGGCTGGCGCCAGTTCCGGCAAGGTTTCGCGAGCCGGTACCAGTGGCTGGCCCAGTTTCTCCAGCGCCAGTTGCCGCACCTGCGCCAGATCCGCGTCGCTGTAAACGCCATTCACGCCGGAAATCGATGCCAGCTGCATGCCGTGTTTCAGTCCCAGCTTGTAAATCTCCCGCACCTTTTCCCACTCGATATTGCGGCCCAGGGTGTAATTCTCGAAGCGGCCTTCCAGCGCCAGTACGATGGTTTCCGCCAGACAGGCATAGGCGACGTTTTTCGGCAGTCCGATGTTTTTCATGTGCACCTCACCGGGCAGGCGGATCTCGCCGGATTCGATCACCAGCACGTCGGGGCGCTTGGCGACGTCCTCGGCGGTCACCTTCGAGCTCTTGGTGACGGCGCGCAGGTCGACGATGCACTCGTGCGCGACGCGGCCGTTGCGTCCGCGGTACAGCACGGGGAAGTGCGGCTGCAGCC
>JBMOPR010000461.1:4034-16609 GCA_049323075.1 Pseudomonadota bacterium | reverse complement strand
TGTCTCATGAAGAGATGTTCCAGTGTGGAGGGAGAACTGCTGGTATCCACTCGCCGCAGAGAGCACGTGAATCTCAGTTGAGCCCGTTCCCGTACCGTTCTTTTTAATCGCAAAAACATCGCGATTAGCTGCAAGCAGGAACTGAAAGCTGTCATCGGTTTCGTGGAGCGCTGTGCCAGTCTGCTGCGCAAACGACTGATAAGTTGCTGCCGCGCTAAGGACATGTATTTCGGTAGAGCTAGTACCGGTGTTACGCTTCTTGATTGCGAACAAATCGTCGTTGATGGCGAGCAAAAACTCAAAGGTATCGTCAACCTCATGCAGGCATGTTCCTGTCTGCAACACAAACTGTGGTCCCTCATTGGGGTATAAAGTCCGTATGCCTCCAAGGTCGTCAGCATCCAACACCCTTTTTGTTCCGTTAGCGTTAGCCGAACGAAACATGACCGCCTCCGTGACGGCACTATGCGCAAGCCCAAGACAGTGGCCGATTTCATGCACCGCCACACTTTCAATGTCAAACGAATTGGCAACTGCGCCGTCGACCCATGTCTCACTTTCATCAAAGTGCAAAGGTAGTGGAAGTGCGTTGACATTATCGCCAATGACACGAAAACCGGGAGGAAAGTCGGCGTGTGCGAGGATTCCTCCTGTCATGTTGAGATCAGGATCGCTGGCCAAGCGCCACTCGATCAAAATGTCGGGGTTCTGGTTCTGCTGCACTTGCTGAAAGGTTAGGGCGGACCCTGATACTGCCTGCCAAGTCTGAAACGCGCGCTGGATCGCGGCAATAGTAGCCGTGTTGGTGACTTGGTTGGTCAGCGTCCCGAAGGCATAAGTGAGATTACGCCGCGTCCACGCACCTACAGTCGCGAATGCCACTTGCGAGTCAGGCATCCCACATTGAGGTTGTGTCACGAAGTCTCTCGTTGCGGCATTGATGTGGCCGACAGAAGGCAAACGGTAACGCCTTTGAAAACGTACTAGCGCGTCAAGGAGTTGTCCAGAAAGGGTCGTATCTTTTTCGTGTCCGGCCGCGAGGTATCCGGTTCGCACAAGGTATGCGGCGACTTGCGCAACATCGGGGTGTTGTTGAAGCGGCTTAAGGTCCGGGAGGGCACGGACCTTGGCGACGTCTACGAGTAGGGCTGGCATAGGCATATCTAATTCTCCTTCCGTTTTGATTGATGAACTTCTTCCTTGGCAACGAGGAGCTGATGTGACACTGCAGATTGTGATTGAAGACGCTGGAGTTAATCTGTTGCGCGTAGCGCTGTCCGCTTGAACATCGGATCAAAATATATTGTTAGAACAAACTTTATCTTTTTTCCTAGCCAATTTTTTGATGCGGATCAACTGGGATACAGACATTTCCAAAGTGTTAATTTCAATGTAGCAACTTACTCGGGTTATATCCGGGGAATCCCAGACGAAACTCGCCTCATATACTTCATTGACTTCAGGCATAAAAATAGCTGCCATCTTGCAAAAATATCCCGGCCTGACTCCAGTCATCGATATATTTGCTTTCTTACCCGCTTCAGTTGATTTGTCAAAATAAGCTTCTGAAGACAAACTTTCCTCACCACGAATGGCTGAATTTCTGTCAGAATTCATCCTCCCTAATGAGCCAACTTTTCCAAGTATTGATTTATTTTTCGCAGCTATCGCCTTTACTTATAAAGGTCCATGTACCCCCCCGATGACCCGCCTGATATCCATCCCGTCGGGGCCGCCTGGCCGGCCCCTGATTCCCGCCGGGTGACAACAGGCTAAACGAGTGACAACAGGATAAAAAAGTCCCATGGCCGGCACTCAAAGTCCCAACCATCCCACTCAATCAGGCGTAATCCACTCTTTCGGAACCCTCTCGCACGCCTTGAGAGGGTTCCATGTACCTGAATGACGGGTTTATCCATCCCGGAGAGTGGTCATCGGCTCAAAAAGAGCAGATTTTGACCAGCGCACAATATAGTTTCACTCTATGGGAAGGTTGGACGACACTTGGCGAAGGAAGAATGGATTCCACGAATGAGGCAGCTTCCAGGAGGAACACCATGAACCATCTCGAAGAACAGTCTGTGCAGTGCCCCTATTGTGGCGAGACCTTTACCGTGCTGGTGGACTGCTCGGTGACCGAGCAATCCTATATCGAGGATTGCCAGGTGTGCTGCCAGCCCATCCTGATGGATGTCAGCATCGAGGATGACGCGATCCTGATCCGCACGCGGCGCGACGACGAGTAGGTCGTCCGCCATCCGGATCAGAACAACCAGTCGCCGCGCAGATACAGCAGATAATCCAGCCGCTCAACACTAAAACCGTTCTGGTCTGAACTGAGCCATTCCGCGCCCGCATCCAGTTCAAAATTCCAGGCTTTGTCGGGCTGATACTCCAGCCGCACCAGCGGTTGCACCGACGTTTCCGCGCCGTCCACTTCGGTGAAACTGCGTTCATAAATCTGCAGTTTCGGCCGCACCCGCCAGCGATTGCCGATGGGCACCCGGATTTCTGCTGTCACGGAATACAGCTGGCTGCTGGTGAGATCGGCATAACGCAGGGTGAACCAGCTCAGATCGCGCTCCCACAGAATGTCGTTGGAGATCAGCTGCACGCTCAGGTTGGCTTCCAGATCGGTGCCATCAAAACCCGGCACGCCGACTGACTCTTCCAGCCCCGACAGTTGCCACAGGCTGGCATCCACCGCCCAGCGATGATGGGGATGAAACCGCCGGCTGGTTCCGGCCGAAACCGACTGACTGATGGCGGAACGGTCCAGCGCCACTTCTTCCAGTTCACTGTCGGTAAAGCCGAGTGCAGCGAGCTGATCCAGTTCTGTGAGAGTCTGCCCGATCAGCGCGTTGGACAGCGTGAGCACCGGTGAGCGTCGATAATCCAGCGCAACGTAATAATGAGATTCGTCCGCGCCAAACCAGTTGGCGTTCAGCATGACGGTATTCAGTTCATTGAAGTTGACGTCGTAATCCAGATACGAAAGCCAGCTCTGGTTCTTGTCGATAAAATTCACTTCGCCGCCCACCGCCTGGCGATCCAGCATGCCGTTCACCGTCTGCTCCGTCACGAACAGATTGTGTTTCCAGCGTGATTGCGGTGGCGTGATGTCCAGGCTCAGGCCGTAGAGCTGGGTGTCGCTGTTGATTTCGATATCGCGACTGGAAATGACAGGATGGCCCCAGATGCCGTTCACTGCGTATTGCGGCCCGAGTGCTTTGCTGTAGCGCACGCCATCGTAACGCCCCAGCATGCCTTCGCCGTTGGTGGTCTGGCGGCCGGCGCGCACCTGCTGGCCAGTGGACTTGTGATAAACATCCGCGTAAGCAGTGCTGAGGCGTTCGGGCTCCGGCGTTTCATCGTTGAAATCGTTCCAGTAGCCGGCCGACACCAGCACCTTCACATCCATTTCTTCACCGCGATGACGGCCATTCAGATTCACGTCGGTGACCCAGGCCGATTGCAGGTTTTCCCACTCCCCCACACCCTGATCAGAACTGTAATGCTGATAGGAATTGCTGAGCACACCGAACCAGCGGGTGGTTTCCTTCTCTGTCTGCGGTTTGGCTTTGCGTAATTCCGGTGGCGGCACTTCCTGCATCAACGCGATGCCTTCCAATCGCTGGCGCACCCGAGGCACGCCAGCTGCGTCGGGATATTCATTCAGGTACGCCTGATAGATTTTTGCGGCACGGTCGTAATCCTGTTGCCGCTCCAGCGCGACGCCCAGATATTCCAGTGCATCCTGCTGCAGCGGATGCGGCGGTTGCTCCAGGATCGCGCGGTAAATTGTGATGGCGCTTGCGGTGTCACCCCGGGCCAGTGCGGACTTTGCCTGTTGCAGTTGCTGGTTGATGGCCTGGGTGGCGGCGGAATCTTCCGGGCGGATGGTGACCAGAAGCGTTCGGCGATTGGCTCCGATCTGAAACGTGCAGCTCACCGTGTTCTGAAAGTACAGCTGCACCCATAGCTGGTTGGCCACCCATTCCGATGTCACGCTTTCCAGCGGCAATGTTGCGGTGGCGTCCCACAACAACTTTTCCGCCGAGAAACGCTCCTGCTGGATTTGCAGGGAAAATCCCGGCTGCAGGCGCACGCCGCAGCGCTTGCCGGCGTTGCTTTCCACCGCGGCCATCTGGAACGCATTCGCCAGCAGAACCTGAAAACCGGCGTTGTCCGGTTTTTCATACAGCACGTTGATGCCTTCCACCCACGACGGAGCAGCGTGCGCCGCCACCGGCAGAAGCATCAGCACCATTATCCACGCCAACCAGCTGCGCGACCGCCGGCGATCAGTATCAGAACTCGCCATCGCCAACCCTGTGTTCGCCGGTACGGAATTCCCGCACGGTGCTGAATGTGCTGTCGTTATACAGGTGGCAGGCGCCCGTGCAATCACGCAGTTCGCTCACCGTGTATCGAATGGTGGGTGAATCCACTTTCTTGTGTGAATCCATTACAAAGTTGTTGGCATGGCAGCCGGCGCAATCCGGTTGGTATGCCGGGAACGTCCAGACATTCATTTCCACATTGCCCTGGTGACAGTCGTTGCAATCCAGCTGCCGCGCATGATTCCCAGGATACCCAGCGCCTTGATGCATGTAGGTGACAGGCGACCAGCGTGTGGTGACATGACAATAATCACATTCGCGATTCGTCACGAAATGGCCGTTGTTCTTGCCCGTGGCGGTGGTGCCGTTATGGCAGGATGAGCAATTGCCGGTGACAGATCCGTGATCAAAATTCGCTGGCGTCCAGGCTTGCGTCATGTGGCAGGTATCGCATTCGGCCATGGTCTGCAGGTGATTCTGGTGTTTGCCCGTGGCGGTCGTTCCGTTGTGGCAGGACGAACAGGGCTGGGTAATGCCGCTGTGATCAAAGCCGGCCGGTGTCCAGGCGCGGGTGGTATGGCAACTGTCGCACTCCGCATTGGTCATGACATGATTGCCGGGCTTGCCGGTTGCCGTCGAATTGTTGTGGCAACTGGAACAGGCTGCAGTAATGCCAGCGTGATCGAATCGTGCCATCGTCCAGTTGATGGTGTTGTGGCAGCTGTCGCACTGATCGCTGCTGACGACATGATTGGCCGGCTTGCCCGGTTGCACGGTACCGTTGTGGCACTGCACGCATGTGCCCTGGGTCTGGCTGTGATCGAATCGGGTGATGGAATCCCAGGCATCCGGGCGATGGCAGTCGGCGCAGGCATTGGTGGTGAACATATGATTCGGGGTTTTGCCGCCGCCGGGGATCTGGGAGCTGCCACCGTGACAGGCGAAGCAGTCGGTGGGCGTGCCCTTGAAGCGACCGTTCACATGACAGACTTCGCACTCCACATATTCATGAAAGCCGCGCAGTTCAAACCGGGTGGCATCGTGATCGAAACCAGCCGCCAGTACGGCATTGCCGAACAGCGTGCTGTATAGCAGAACACCGCCGCATACAAAAACGTTCACCAGCAAACGCATTACAGATTGAGTCCACGTTGCAATTCGGTTTGCCATGGCCGGTCACCTCATCTCAAGCGTGGAGAAATCGCGGGTGTCATGACAGGTATCGCACTGCCGTCCGTAAGCGCCACGGTGCACATCATCCGCCTGATGACACTGGCCACACTGCTGACCCTTGAGTTGTGAAAATGCTTGATCGTGGCAGCCGTCGCAGGCCAGTCCCTGATGCGCGCCCGTCAGCGGAAATGGCGTCTGTTTGTCGTGATCGAAACGCCAGCTCTTCCAGGCGGCTGGATGATGGCAACTGCCGCAGTCATCACCGAGCTTGCCCTTGTGCGTGTCATCGGTGCGGTGGCAATCCACACAGGCCGATGCAGTGCCTGCAAACCGGGTGTTCTCGTGACAGCTCTCGCAGGCCGATGTGGCGTGCATGCCCAGCAACGGGAAATGCGTCAGCTCATGGTCGAACTGCACGTTGTCGTGCCAGCCGGATTCGCTGTGACATTGCTGGCACTGCGTTCCCAGCGATTGGTTGTGCACATCATCCGCGCCATGACAGGCAACGCAGGTGGTGTCCTTGATCGGCGTGTTCACATTGCCCTGGTGGCACTGGCTGCACTGTGCATTGGCGTGGCCGCCGCGCAACGGGAAACCGGTTTTGCTGTGATCAAACCGGCTCTTGCCCCAGCTGTTTACTGAATGGCACTGATCACACTGCTCGCCATTCTTGCCGAAATGCACATCGTTCTGGCGATGGCAGCCGACGCAGGTCTGTGGCAGTTCTTTGGCCAGGGTGCCGGGCTTGTGGCAAGAGGAACATTGCAGCGTGCGGTGCGCACCGGCCAGGTGGAAATCCGTATCGCGGTCGTGATTGAAGCGAACGGATTTCCATTTTTCTGTGCTGTGACAGGAATCGCATTGCGTGCCGAAGGTATTCAGGTGCACGTCATCAATCTTGTGGCAACTGACACAGGTGGTTTCGGCCTGCTTGTAATCACTGCCGCGGTGGCACTGGCTGCATTCCACAGTGCTGTGGGCGCCCTTGAGCGGGAACAGCGTTTTGCTGTGGTCAAACACGGTTTTGCGCCAGCCTTCGGCGGAGTGGCAGTTGGCGCACTGCTGGCCCTGACTGCCCTTGTGCACGTCATCCTTGCGATGACAGTCGACACACTGTTGCGGCGCTTCGCGGAATTTCTTGCCTTCCACATGACACTGGTTGCAGGCCACCGGCTGATGCAGCCCCTGCAACGGAAAATCCGTGAACTGATGCGGGAACCCGTGCGGATTCAGTTGCACGATGTCGGCCTTCAGGCCCTGGTGTTCGGAATGGCACAGGCGGCATTCGCTATTGGCAATGCCCGGCTTCCTGCCATGAAACCCGGTTTTGGCGCTGATGTCCTGCGCAACGTCCTTGTGGCAATCCACGCACAGGGCGTTCTGGTTTTCCTGCTTGAAATCGCTGTGGCAGCTTTTGCAGTCTTTTTCGTATTTGCTGTGGGCCTGGCTCAGATCGCCCGGGCTCAGCATGCGCTCCAGATTCAGGTCGATGGCGTTCGCCCGCAACGGCAGCAGCATCAATAAAACGAGGAATAGCCAGGTGCGCATCTTCATTTCTCAGTACCGGTGCACCGCCCATACATGCACCACGGCGGTAATCAGCATCATGATGAAGAAGGGCATATGCAGAATGTGCCACCAGGACAGCAGTCGCTCGAAGAACTGCAGTTGCGCCAGTTTGCGCAAGGTGTCCAGATACTGGTTCAGGGTTTTATGCGAGTCACGCCAGAGTTGTTGCAGATCCGCCTGCTGATGGCGCTGGATGGCTTGCCGGAAGCGCAGCCGGTAGTACCAGCGCCGGGGTGCCGCCAGCACGGCGCCACTGACGGACATGTTTTCCGGATTCTGCGGCAACAACTGGCTATAGAACTGATCCACCCGTGCCGCCATGTCCGGGTAGCCTGCAAACAACTGACGCAGTTGCAGCTGTTGCTGCCGCGCCGCCGCCAGCAGCGCCTTGCCACTGGCCTTCTGTCCATACAGCCCGAGGTGCACCTTGCTGTAAAAATAGCGGCCGATCACGCCGCTGGCGACCACCAGCAACATGCACGTCAATGCCACCGAGCTGTTCAGCGATCCCATCTGGAAATTGCAGTGAAACAGGATCGCCACCGGGCCGAGAATGCCCAGCATCATATGCACGCGGAACCAGTATCTGACGGGCACCAGACGCTGCAATGTCCGGGTGCGCTTGGCCAGCGGATAGGTCAGCAGCAGCAACATGCAGGTCACGCCAAGAATACCCAGGCTGTAACCCAGCCCGGTTTCGGCGCTCAGCACCAGATCGTGGCGTCGCGCGTAGCCCCAGCCCACCAGCAACAGTATGGCCAGCGTAAATAGCGTAGGTGCCAGCAGCTTGCGCCTGGGCACAACGGGGGGCGCGGTTACGACAGGTGGTGCCGCGACAATCGACTCAGCCGGCATCGGATCTCCAACATTCAGCACATTGCGACAGGATCTAAAGCAGAACAGGCCGACACATTCCGCCCACACCCTGCTTTAACAGTAAGCCCCGATTCTTAAATAACCCTTAAGAAATCTGTGCTATTTTTTGTTCTGCCAAAAGCAACACAGCTCCGCCTGCATTTTTGCGAACCTCGTCACACACTTAGGCTCATTTATGCTGGATAACCTTATCCCGCTGCTGATCTACCTGCTGCCCCTGCTGCTGATCGGCGGTGTATACGTTTATCTCCAGAAACGGCGCGACAAAGCGAACCTGACGCTGCTGCAGGAAGCGCGCGAGTCCGGCCTGCATGAGCCGGCGTCGCTGCACCCCGTCATCGACACTACCCGCTGCGTGGGCTGTGGCGCCTGCGTGAATGCATGCCCTGAACACAACGTGCTGGGCCTTATCCAGGGCAAGGCCCAACTGATCGGCGCGGCCAACTGCATTGGCCATGGTGCGTGCCAGAAAGCCTGCCCGGTGGGTGCCATCGATCTGGTCTTCGGCACCGCGACGCGGGGCGTGGACATTCCCCTCATAGCGGCGGATTTTCAGACCTCGGTACCCGGCATCTACATAGCCGGTGAACTGGGGGGCATGGGCCTGATCCGCAATGCGATCGAGCAGGGCCGTCAGGCCATGGAAGCCATGGTGAAAGCGCTTCCGAAACGCGTTGAGGCGCCCCTGGATGCCGTGATTGTGGGCGCCGGGCCGTCGGGGTTGTCCGCTGCGCTGGCAGCAAAAGCCGCCGGCATCCGCTACATCACACTGGATCAGGAAGTGACGCTGGGCGGCACGGTGGCACATTTTCCCCGGGGCAAACTGGTGATGACCCAGCCCGCTACGCTACCGCTGGTGGGAAAAGTGAAGCTCACTGAAACCAGCAAGGAACATCTGCTGGCGTTCTGGGATGACGTATTGCAGCGGCATCCCCTCAACATGGCACTGGGGGAACAGGTTCAGCACATCGAGCGCTCTGGAAGCGGATTTCGCGTGATCACCGGCAGCAGACAATATCAGTGTCACCAGGTGCTGCTCGCCATCGGCCGCCGCGGCACACCGCGCAAACTGAATGTGCCCGGCGAAGATGCCAGCAAGGTGGTGTACCGGTTGATCGATCCTGAACAATATCGCGGCCAGGCCGTGCTGGTGGTTGGCGGCGGCGACAGCGCACTGGAAGCGGCCATCAGTATTGCCGACGAGCAGGACACACAGGTCACGCTGGCGTATCGCGGCGATTCCTTCAGCCGCGCCAAGGCGAAAAACCGCGAGCGGGTGCAGGCGCTGGTGCAAGCCAAAAAAATAGACGTATTTCTTAACAGCTCACCTGCCACCATCGAAGACAAGGTGGTGATCCTGCAAACGCCCGAGGGCGTAAAGGTCATCGCCAATGACAGCGTGATCATCTGCGCCGGCGGGGAATTGCCAACCGGATTACTCAAAAAAATCGGCATCAACGTGGAAACCAAATATGGCACTGCCTGAACGCGCGCGCTGGATCTGGTTGCCGTTTTTGCTGGTCTTTTTTTTGTTGCCTGCATTCGCCAGCGACGTGTGGCAGCAATATGCCACCCATATCCGCCTGCGCCAGTATCAGCAGGCCGCCCAGTTAATCGAGCCGCTGGCACATTCCCGCGATCCCAAAGCCTGCTATGAACTGGCACAGCTGTATCGCAACGGCACCGGGGTTAAAAAGGATGTGACGAAAGCGCGACAACTGCTGGAAACCGCCGCGCAGCAGGGACACGCCGACAGCCAGTATCTGCTGGGCGTGTTCTACAGCAAAGGCATCGGTGGCGCCAAAGATCCGCAACAGGCGCAACGGTATCTGCAACAGGCTGCCGCACAAAAACATGACAAGGCGGAAAAAGCGCTGGAACAGCTGGGAGCAGTCGCCAACGATTCCAGCCTCGATGCACAGCAGGTGACGAATGCCGCGCTGAAAGGTGATCTGGCCACACTGCGCACTGCCATTGCGACCCGGCAATTTCTGGAGGCCACGGACAGCAACGGCAACCATCTGCTGGCACTGGCAGCCTCGCGCGGCCAGCAACCGGCGGCGGAATTGCTGAAGCATCAAGGCTTGAATATCAATCAACAGAATCACAACGGCGAAACGGCGTTGCACCTGGCCGCCGCAGCACAAGATCAATCCATGGTGCGCTGGCTGCTGGACAACGGCGCCAAACCCGACATTCGCAACAAACTGGGCCGAACCCCATTGCATATTGCAGTGGAGAAAAATGATCCGGCCCTGGTGGAATCGATGCTGAGCCATCATGCCGATCCGCAGCTTGCCGATAACGCTGGCAACACCGCCCTGCAACTGGCGCAGGCACGTCAAAACGCTGTGGTACTGTTGGCATTTCAGCGCCGTGGCGTGACAACGGCGCACGATTCGACGCTGCAGCAACGGGTGGCAGCCGCGCGCCAGACAGCGGACGATATTGCCCCATTGCAGCTGGCTGTCGAACGGGGCGATCTGGCGCTGGTAAAGGCCCTGCTCAACGACACACCCGATCCCTGGCGGCCCAACGCCCAGGGCCACACGGTGATCACCCTGGCCGCACAACAGAAACAGTCACCGATTCTTGCTTACCTGCTGCAACCAGCCAAAGGCAAAGGCCTGATGGGGCCCCACGGGCGCAACGCATTGTTCTTTGCTATCACCGCCGATCGCCGCGACAACCTGGCGCTGCTGCTGTCCAGCGGGGCCGATCCCCTGCAACAGGATGACAACAAGAAAAACGCCGTCACCTTCGCCCTGAAAAATGGTTCCACTCTTGCGTCTGATCTGCTGAAGTCGGTGCCGAAATCCCGCTGGCAGGCGGAATGGTTGCCGCTGGCCGCGCGACAGGGATTGCTGGACGTTACGCTGACACTGGTCAACGGCGGCATCGATCTGAATGCGCAAGACAACCGCGGTGGCACGGCGTTGTGGCATGCCGCCAGCCAGGGCCAGACCCGCGTGGTCAAGGCGTTGTTGCAGCATGGCGCCGACGCCAGCATTGCGGACAATGCCGGCAACACGCCACTGCATGCAGCCGCGAGTGGCAAGCAGGACGACATCGTGCAGCAGCTTATTTCCGCGTCAGTGCAGCACCAGCAACTGGACGCACTGAATCAGGCTGGCAGCAGCGCCCTGCATCTGGCTGCCGGCGCCGGCCGCAGCAGCCATGTAAAGCTGCTGGTCACCGCCGGCGCCGACAAGGATCTGCGCGACAGGAACGGCAATACACCGCTAATCCTGGCCGTGCTGGCACATGATCCCGCAACAGTGAAGACGTTGCTTGACGCCGGTGCATCGCTGAAAAAACGCAACAATAACAGCCAGGATGCCCGCGCCATTGCCACGCAGCTGGATTACCGGGAAATCGCCGCGCAACTGCAACAGGCCGAGGAGCAGTCCGGGGTCATGTCCATTTTCCGCTAGAGAACCTGCCGTCAGGAAAAATCCGTCGTCGCCGGTTCCACCAGATTGTCATCTTCGGATTTGTTCGCAGTAGACCGCACATAGTGGCCATAAGGCGCCAGCACACCATGATAGCCAGGCACCCGCAGAATTTTTGCTTTCATCAATTCGCCCGCTTCCTCTGGTGACAGATCGTGGCCGGTATTCAGCACGAAATATCCCACTGAGTCCCCTTCCGCGCCCGGCACGATGAAATGATCCAGCACCACATCCTCGAACACCGCGTCATGCTTGCCCGCCATCAACAACGCGGTGTAAGCGAAATGTCCACCCATCACCCAGGAATCGCGGCCATACATTTTCAACGGCACCGGCGCGACACCGGCAATGCTGGCCACACCGTTCAGCATGTCATTGAATGCGGCACCCACCACGTCGCTGAGCCCGGCCCGCACCACCGTGGGCGCGGAACCCGCTGCCTGCAGCTGCGGCGCCAGAAAAATACTGTTGAGAATCCAGCCGATGGGACCAATCACATAGGACACGATTTCGATCAGCTTCACCCACCAGGGCAGATTCACATCCACATCGATGCCGGACGTGAACACATCCACCCGGCCACCGCCCTTGTAGTGGCGCATGGCACCGGAATCCAGGAAATACCAGCGTTTCCAGAACAGCAGCAGCACGCCATCCCAATTGATGTCCGCCACATCCTTTTCCGCTTTCCCGTGCATTTCGATGCCCAGCGGATGCATGCGCATTTGCAGCGATTTGATGGTGGCGCCTTCGATTTCCTGGCCGGTCATCGCGGTGGTCTGGGCACCCAGAATCATGTCCATTGCGTTTTGCGCAATCACCATCTGCAGACCGGTGCCACGAGGCACGATGGAGCGGTCACCGGGCAGACGCGCGTCCTCGCCCGGCAATGCCAGGGTGAACAGCAGACTCACCACAGTAGTGCGATGCTCGACATGATCCAGAAAAGGCTTGTCCGGAGATCCGGGTGGAAAATCCACATACTGCCGTTCCAGCGTGGATGGTTTGGCCAGGTAAAATCCGCACGCCCAGGTGTCCCGCGCCGGCGGCTCCTCAAAGGCCGGCTCGAGTTGCGTGATCAGACCTTCGAACAGGGGCAGCTTCACACCCGCCAGCGCGCCTTCCAGCTTCTTCGCCAGCAGTTTGTTGAACACCCACTCAA
>JBMOPR010000461.1:0-4024 GCA_049323075.1 Pseudomonadota bacterium | reverse complement strand
AACCAGCCCGGATTGGCGTCTTCCATCAGGCCCAGCTTGATGCCGGCGGCGGGCGCCTCTCCTTCTGTTTCCACCACTTGCGGCAGGATTTCGATCCAGGCACTCAGCGGTACCGGATCATTTTCGTACTGGCTGACTTCACCCGTCAGCAACGCGCCAAGGCGGGGAGTGTCACCGTCATACTTCACTACCACCCGCGGCTGCAGCAGTCGCGCATGCAGTAAATTAATGGTCTCACCACCCACCTCGATGCCCAGATTGATTTCCGGCGGAATGGCGCTGGCTTCGTACAGATGCACCAGAATGCCGTTGATGATCTCGACATCCAGCCCGACCGCGATTTTGACGTCTCCCAGATTCATGGCTTTCCGATCCCTGTTGAATGAACGATGACTGCTGGAAAATCACAGTAACCAATCCAACAGCGCCCGATATTGATCGGGCGCAAGAATCAAAATGACGAACCGGGAATTAGGGCCTACGACAGGTACTGGTGGTGAAAACGCAGATGGTCTTCCAGGAAGGTGGCGATGAAATAATAGCTGTGATCGTAACCCGCGCGATAATTGAGCGTCAGATCGACGCCGGCATTGGCGCAGGCCTCCAGCAGCAATTCCGGTTTCAGTTGCGTATGCAGGAATTTGTCCGCCAGCCCCTGCTCCACCAGAATCGGTTTGTCGAAACCGCGCTCGCCGATCAGCGCAACCGCATCGTGAGCACGCCACGCAGCGCGGTCATTTCCCAGATAGCCGCCCAGCGCCTTTTCTCCCCACGGACACTGCGACGGCGCGCAGATCGGTGAAAACGCCGACACGGACTTGTATTGTTCCGGATGATTCAGCGCCAGCGTCAGCGCGCCATGGCCGCCCATGGAGTGGCCGGAAATCCCCTGCCGCTGCAGATCCAGCGCAAATTCAGCGCCCACCAGTTGCGGCAATTCCTGCTGCACATAGCGATACATGCGGTAATGGCGGTCGAACGGGGCTTGCGTGGCATCCACATAAAAACCTGCGCCCAGACCAAAATCCCAGCTGGCCGCCGGATCACCGGGCACCCCCTCGCCACGGGGACTGGTGTCCGGGGCAACGATGGCGATGCCCAGCTCCGCCGCCATCCGCTGCGCACCGGCCTTGGTCACAAAATTCTGGTCGGTGCAGGTAAGACCCGACAACCACCACAGCACCGGCACTTTTCTGGCAGCCGCATGAGGCGGCAGAAACACGGAAAAAATCATGTCGCACGCACACGCCTGCGACGCATGCTGCACCCGCAACTGGCGGCCATCGAAACAGCGGATATCTTCCAGAATCTGCACGCGCCTGCTCCCGAAAATCAGTAAATGATGACCGACCGGATCGCCTTGCCATCGTGCATCAGATCGAAGGCTTCATTGATGCGGTCCAGCGGCATGGTGTAGGTGATGAACTCGTCGATCCTGATCTCACCCTTCATGTAACGGTTCACATAGTCCGGCAGTTGCGTGCGGCCTTTCACTCCACCAAACGCACTGCCGCGCCACACGCGCCCGGTCACCAGCTGGAACGGCCGGGTGGAAATTTCCTGGCCCGCGCCCGCCACGCCGATGATGATGGATTCACCCCAGCCCTTGTGACAGCACTCCAGCGCCGACCGCATGACATTCACGTTGCCGATGCACTCGAAGGAATAGTCCACACCACCGTCGGTGAGATCCACAATCACGTCCTGGATCGGCTTGTCGTATTTTTTCGGATTCACACAATCGGTAGCGCCCAGCATGCGCGCCATCTCGAATTTGTCTTCGTTGATATCGATCGCCAGAATCCGCGACGCTTTCGCCATCACCGCGCCCTGGATGACCGACAGACCAATACCGCCCAGACCAAACACCGCCACGGTGGAACCGGGCTGCACTTTCGCCGTGTTCAGCACCGCGCCGATGCCGGTGGTGATGCCGCAACCCAGCAGGCAGACCTTATCCAGCGGCGCCTCTTTGCTGATTTTCGCCACGGAAATTTCCGGCAGCACGGTATATTCGGAAAACGTCGACGTGCCCATGTAGTGATAAATGGGTTGGCCATTTTTGCTGAAACGCGAGGTGCCATCCGGCATCAAACCCTTGCCCTGGGTGGCGCGGATTGCCTGACACAGATTGGTCTTGCCCGACAGGCAGAATTTGCACTTGCCGCATTCCGGCGTGTACAGCGGAATCACATGATCACCCACCGCCACACTGGTGACGCCCGGCCCCACTTCCACCACGACACCCGCGCCCTCGTGGCCCAGGATGCAGGGAAAAATGCCTTCCGGGTCAGCACCGCTCTGCGTAAACGCATCGGTATGGCACACACCGGTGGCCGCCAGCTTCACCATCACCTCGCCGGCGCGGGGCCCTTCAAGATCCACTTCCTCGATGCTTAATGGCTGGCCTGCGGCCCAGGCGACGGCGGCGCGTGTTTTCATGGGAAAAATCCTGTGGTTGGAATGAGAGTGGTAGCGAAAGCGACTGTTGCGAGGCTACTGCAATTTGACAGGGATGGCCAGTCAGAGTGGCTGGCCATCCCAGGGGCAATACTGCCACGAAATGTGGGCCGGCTTGCCGTTGGCGCACAGGCGCGGTTCATACAACGCATTCACCGGCAGTTCGATATCCAGCTGCGCGGCGGCCTGGGTTTCACTCGGCGCCAGATTCACCCGCAGCGTGCCGGCACTGTAAGGATCGGTCACCCGGGTGCCGTCGGCCTTCACATCCTCGAACACGAAGAATTGCATGTTGCGCCCCATTTCGCCCATGGCGCGGCTCAGCAGTGGCGACAGCTGTGTCACCAGATTCTGCAATGTGCTGTTGGGCTGGCTTACCGGGTGCAGCGTCACGGCCTCACCCCGGGACGCTTGCCACTGCAGCTGCAGTCTCTGCTGCAGATCGTCGCGGGGATAAAACACAAAGCCACCCAGCGCAGTAACATCAGCCTGCACCACTGCCAGCATGCTGTAAGGTTTCAGCACATCGAGCGACTGCTGCGCCAGTGCCGGATTCACCTGGCTCAGGGCCGCCTGCCAGAATTCCACCGGAATCCACCAGGCCTGAACGAAGGCATAGTCGCTGGTACGCAGGACCTGGGTGTCGTGGGTGAATTCATCGATCACCACCGACTGCAACGGTTTGCGCGCCGGCAATGGCCGCGCCGCGGCATCAGGGGACGTTGTACGGGCAGTCAGCGCAGCACAGCTGAGCAGGAATAAAGAAAGGACGGCAACGATAAAACAATTAGCAAGGGCGGCAAAACGGGTGTGCGGCATGACAAGTTCCCCAGCGCCAGCGACCCGGCCCCGGGATTTCACTTCAGGCCACGCCGCAGACAGGACAGTTCCGGTTTTTGTTAAGTTTGATTTCCCGAAATTGCATGCGCAGACCATCCAGCAACAGCAGGCGCCCCACCAGCGGGGTGCCAAAGCCGGCCAGCACTTTTAAAGCCTCCGTTGCCTGAATGCTGCCGACAATACCGACGATGGGCGCCAGCACCCCATTGCTGACGCAGCGCAGATCCTCGTCACCGGTTTCGTCGTACAGACAACGGTAACAAGGACTGGATTCAAGACGCGGATCATACACGGACAGCTGACCGTCCATGCGAATCGCCGCTCCTGACACCAAAGGCACTTTAAGTTGCACGCTGATCCGATTCAACAAAAATCGCACGGCGAAATTGTCCGAGCAGTCGACAATCACGTCGGCCTGCGCGGCCCATTTTTGTGCGTTGCTGTCATCCAGCTTTTCCGCCACCATCACAATGTCACAGTGGGGATTGAGTTGGCGCGCGCGTCCGGCAGCTGATTCCACCTTGGGCTGGCCAATGGTTTCGGTCTGGTGCGCGATCTGGCGCTGCAGATTGCTGAGGTCGACATTATCGTGATCCACCAGAATCAGCCGGCCCACACCGGCGGCGGCGAGGTACAGGGTCACAGGCGAACCCAGCCCCCCCAGCCCTACTATCAGCGCAGTGGCGGCACGCAATTTTTCCTGACCTTCCACATCCAGCTGCGG
>JBMOPR010000460.1:0-1859 GCA_049323075.1 Pseudomonadota bacterium | reverse complement strand
TCCGCAGCTGGATTGCGAATGGAGCGACCACTCCGACTCGCCCGTCGCCTTGCCCATCGAATGGAAATGCGGCCGAATCATCCAGCCCGCGCTGCGCGCTGTACTGCAATTGCACGGGCGCATAACCCTCGTAGCAATTGCGTTCCGTGCCCAGCAGCAGGTAACTCATCCCGTCAAACAGTCGGCCCATGGCACAGCTGCGGGGACAGTTGAGATTCTTTTCCAGCAACTGCCAGACGGCGGCCAGTTGCGATTCAGGCAACGAGCCGGAAACCAGTCGCGGCAACGCGTCCGCACGGGAGATGCCGGCGGCAAAACTCAGGGACAACGCCAAACGCCAGGGTTGCAGCAGCGCCTGCACGCCACCCGGCAACGCAAATGGCGCCAATGCTGCGACACGGGTAACCTGTCCACCGTCCACCAGAAACGCTTCGCTGCCCCACAGGGTGCCGTCGTCACCGTAGCCGTTGCCATCCCAGATCAGCGCCAGGTAGCGCGGCGGCAGCGGACAAGCAATCTGATTGGCCAGCAGGTGGGCACGGTGATGCTGCACCCTTTGCAGCCTGTGTGGTTCGGATTGCTGTGCCATGCGCTGCGCCTGCTGCCGGCTGATATAACCCGGATGGGCATCCGCACAAATGTGTTGCGGTGTGAAATGCTGCAGCGCCGCAAAACGTTCCAGCAACCAGTCCCGTCGCTGCAGGGTTTTTACCGATGCCAGATCCCCCAGATGGGGGCCCAGCACTGCCCCGCCACCCCGCGCCAGCGCGAAGGTGTTTTTCAGATCACCGCCCAATGCCAGGGTTGCCTCGCCCGGGGCAACAGGAAAAACGGTATGGCAGAAACCTCGGGCACGCCGCAACAATGTCGTGCGGCCCTGGTTTTCCATCAGCACGGAATCGTCCTGGGGAAATTCGATCTCCAGATCATGCAGCAGCGCGAAATCGCACAGGGTTCCAACGGCTGTTTCCAGATCCGCGTTGGCAAACAGGATCGGCTCGTCGCTGACGTTGGCGCTGGTGCAGACCAGCGGCGCACCGACCGCTTCCACCAGCCATGACTGCAGCGCGGTCACGGGCAACATCAGGCCCAGATCCGGCACATCCGGTGCCACGGACGCTGCCAGCAATGCATCCGCAGCCGTATTTTTTGGCAACAGCACGATGGGGCGTTGCGGCGACACCAGCCACTGCGCGGCCACGTCGTTCACCTGCACCAACCGCTGCGCCCAGACCAGCGATGGCACCAGCAACGCCAGCGGTTTGAACGGGCGCTGCTTGCGTTCACGCAGCCGGCGCACGGCGGAGTCGTTATCGGCGCGAGCCAGCAGCTGCATACCGGACAGGGATTTCAGGCCGACAATGCCGCCGCCATTCAGGCGATCCAGCGCATGCCGGATCAGATCGTGTGGTGCTGCCGGCGCTGGCACACCAATACCAGACAAGCCAACGCCAGACAGCTGCGGCCCGCACGCCGCGCAACTGATCAGCTCGCTGTGAAAGCGCCGGTTTTCCGGATCTTCGAACTCCGCCTGGCAGTCAAGGCACGGCGGCAGGCGCGAATATGCGGTATTGGCGCGCGCGAATGGCAGCGCTGTCAGAATGCTGAAACGGGGCCCACAATCATTGCAACTGATAAAGGGGTAATGAAAACGACGATCAGCAGGATCGTGAAATTCCCGCAGGCACTGCGCACAGATACCGCGATCGGCCGGCACCTGATACAGCCGGTCGGCGCGCAACGGCTCGCCGGGCAGGGCGACCAATACCAGGAATGGGCGCGGCACCAGCGGAATGAACAACTGGGAGCTCTTCGGGTGCCGCTCCATGAGCCCGATTCTCATCGGCATGGAGCGCGGC
>JBMOPR010000459.1:0-1862 GCA_049323075.1 Pseudomonadota bacterium | reverse complement strand
ACGGATCTCGCCCGCCAGCGCGGCGTCATCCAGCATGCGCTCGTACACCTGGAACAGCGCCTGCTCTTCCGGCGGCAGTGTCAGCAGCGCCTTTTCGCCCAGCGCCCGGATTTCGGTGCGCACGGATTTCAGCGCTTCATTCAGTGCACGCAGTTCCTTCTTGATGTTCTTGGCGGCACGATCCGGCACGGATTTGAAATTGGCGGGCGGATACACCACATGGGCGCGGCCAATTGCCACCCCGGTGCAGCCGGCAACACCGTCGAATTTTGCCGTGAGGGCACCCTTGTTGCCGAAGATGCCGTCGATGGCGCCCGTGGCCTCCGCATGGGCCACCACCGCCGCCAGCTGGGCCGAGATAGTTACCAGAAAGGCTTCTTCTTCCTGATCGAACTTGCGACTTTCCCGCTGCTGCACCACCAGCACACCGAGCAGTTTGCGGTGGTGGATGATGGGCACACCCAGAAAGGAATGGAACGGCTCCTCGCCGGTTTCCTGCAGGTAACGGAATTTGGGATGGCTGGGGGCGTCGTCCAGGTTGATGGGCTCTTCCCGCATCCCCACCTGGCCCACCAGCCCCTCGGAGAAGTGGAGGGTGGCGTTTCCGACGGCGGATTTGTTCAAGCCCTCGGTGGCCATCAGGTAGTAGCGGTTGGCACCATGATCGAGCAGATAGATGGAGCACACCTCGGTGCCCATGGATTTGCGCACGCGCGACACCATGACGTCGAGGGCCGCCGACAGATCGGGTGCGGCGTTGACCTCTTGAACGATTCGCCTCAGTGTTTCCAGCATGCTCGCACTCTCTCGTGCCGGTGCGGAAGCCTCACGGCCACGCAGGGGCAAATTCCCGTTTTAATCGTTATGCGGTCATTCCGCCAAGCGCTGTCCCACCACTGCGTGCAAGGAAGGCGCGAGCTCTTTCAACGCCTTGCGGTACACCTCACGCTTGAAGGACACCACCTGATTCAGCGGATACCAGTAACTAACCCAACGCCAGTCATCGAACTCCGGCGGATTGCCATAGGCAAAACTGACCTGGCTTTCATTGCCGGTCAGCATCAATAAAAACCATTTCTGTTTCTGACCAATGCAGAGCGGACGGCTGCGATAGCGCAGAAATCGCTTCGGCAGGCGGTAGCGCAACCAGCCTTCAGTGCAGCTGACGATCTCGACGTCGCTATCCCTGAGACCGATTTCCTCGTGCAGTTCGCGATAGAGAGCCTGTTCCGGCGATTCGTTTTCGGCAATGCCACCCTGGGGAAACTGCCACGCGTCCTGACCCACCCGGCGTGCCCACAGCACCTGGCCCTGTCGATTCGCCAGTATGATCCCGACGTTTGGCCTGAATCCGTCCTCGTCTATCACGTTGCCGTTTTCCGAATCTGTTTATCGGTAATAAATACCTTAGTCCGTGCCGCCGCACAACTGCGCAGTCGGGCAACAGATTCCCGACAGATGCCGATGGCTCCACTATACTATAGACATATTCATTTGATTTTTCTAAGTTTTTGAAAGCCAAGAAATTGAACGTGCATTTTCCCTGCCACGGCAAGCTGATACACTGCGTTTCACCCTGCCGTGATTTGCATCCGCTCCCCTTTCGCGCACTGACGAGGTACCGATGAGCCTGGCCATATTCGATCTCGACCACACCCTGCTGAACGGCGACAGCGACCACGCCTGGGGTGAATTCCTGGTGCGGCAACAGATCGTCGATCCCTCGTTCTACCAGCGCCAGAACGATCATTTTTACGAGCAATACAAGCAGGGCACGCTGGATATCCACGAATACCTGGCCTTTGCGCTGGAACCTCTGACCCGTTTTCCGGTACAGGAACTGGAGCTGATGCACCGCCAGT
>JBMOPR010000458.1:0-1863 GCA_049323075.1 Pseudomonadota bacterium | reverse complement strand
AGGGCCGTTCGCTGCCCCAGGGGGTCGCCGCCTTCTATCAGCAGCGGGCTTACCATCCCGCCTGGCAGGACCCGGCACGGCTGGACGCACTGCTGGCAGAACTGGCGGACCTGCGCTTCGATGGCCTCAACCCGAATGAGTATAGCCTGCAGGAATTGACCCGGGGGCGGGCAAGATTGCAGGACATGACCAGCGTCACAGAGCAGGCTGCCCTGGATGTGCTGGCCACCCGGGCCTGCCTGCTGGCTATGGTGCACCTGCATCTGGGCAAGCTGACCCCGGCCGATCTGGACCCGAAATGGAATTTTGCCGAGCAACCCTATGCCCTGGACAAGGAAGCCGCGGCCATCAACAGCGCGGTGGAGCAGTCGGCCGTGGCGGACCTGTTCAACCGGGCCCGCCCGCCCCAGGCGGCTTACCAGGGGCTGCGGGAGGGCCTGCGCCGCCTGTATGCCATTGCCGACCAGGGCGGCTGGCCCCTGTTGCCGGACGGCCCTTCCCTGAAGCCCGGCATGCGCGACGCCCGGGTGCCCCTGCTGCGCCAGCGCATGGTGGCGGCGGGCCTGCTGACGGAGAAAGGCGCTGGCAGCGAACTGTTTGATGAGATCCTGGCAGACTCGGTAAAGCAGTTCCAGCGTGAACAGTATCTGGACGTGGACGGTGCCGTGGGCAAGAGCACCCGGGCGGTACTGAATGTGCCGGTGGAGGTTCGCATAAACCAGGTGCGGGCCAATCTGGAGCGGGGCCGCTGGCTGCTGCACGAGATCAAGGGCGATTTCGTGCTGGTGGACATTGCAGGTTTCAGCATCCACTTTTACCGCAATGGTCAGCCGGTGTGGAGTTCACGGGTGCAGGTAGGCAGGCCCTTCCGCAGCACGCCCATCTTCAAGTCGCGGGTGACCTATTTCACGTTCAATCCCACCTGGACCATTCCGCCCACCATCTTCAAGGAAGATGTGCTGCCCAAAGTGCGCAAGGACCCGGACTACCTGGCGAAGAACCAGTGGCAGGCACTGGACAGTGCCGGCAAGCCGCTGGACCCGGCGACCATCGACTGGAACCGGCCGGGCAATATCCTGCTGCGGCAGGCGGCGGGGCCGGCCAATCCGCTGGGCCAGGTGGCGATCCGCTTCCCCAATCCCTACGCGGTCTACCTGCACGATACCCCCAGCAAGAGCCAGTTTGGCAAGGGCATGCGGGCGTTCAGTTCCGGCTGCATCCGGGTGGAGCGGCCGCTGGAACTGGTGGAGCTGCTGTTCAACGATCCGCAGAAGTGGAGCCGGGAGCAGATCGAGGCGGCCATTGCCACCGGCGCCACCAGGGATGTGGGCCTGGTGACGCCGGTGCCGATCCTGCTGGCCTATTACACGGTGGCGGTGGGCGGTGACGGCCGCATCCTGTTCAAGCATGACATCTACGATCGGGATCGTGAGGTTTTGGCGGCGCTGGACCGGCGCTGACATTACCGGTTCTGACGAAACCGGTGCTTGAAAAAAAAGGGGAAGCGATGGGCTTCCCCTTTTTTTATTGCGCCGACATGTCCAGCAGGGCGTGCTCATCGTCCGCATCCAGCAGCAGGCGTTTGGGGGCGCCCGGTGCCGGCGACCAGGGCAGCCAGGCGACGGGCAGGTCCGCATGGTTGGGATCGCCGGTTTTGGCGAATGCTGCCAGCGCCTGCAGCGCATGGTCGGACAGTGCCTGCCGCCCCGGTGCGTTCTGCTGGCTGTAGCCATGGGCAAACAGCGGGGTGTCGAACAGGCCCAGCAGGAAGGGCACGTCGCTGCCGTGGGCGGCGCCATAGACGGTACGCCAGGGCTCCGGCTGCTGGTTCCAGCCCCAGTGGTAGGCGTACAGGGCGGGCTG
>JBMOPR010000457.1:0-1864 GCA_049323075.1 Pseudomonadota bacterium | reverse complement strand
CAGCACCTGACCATCGGGACTGGTGAACTGGCGGATGACAGGCGCGTACGGCAGGCTGCCAAACGCCGACAGCAGCGAAATCGTCAGCAGCGCCAGCGCGGAATTGATAAACGCGATCACCACGGCGGAGCGATTGAAAAAAATGAAACCCAATACCGGTGCACCGGCCATCACAATGCCGGTAGGCAACGACAGGGTGCCGATCAGCCACGCGAAATAACAATGGGACAAACCGTAATAATTGGCCGCCAGATATTCATACAGCGTGCTGTCACCAAACAGGCGCCACAACAGCGGCAGTACCAGACACAACAGGAAGGTCGTCAGCAGCAAACCATGAAATACTGGCAGTTCGCCCTGCAGAAATTCGGCCTGGATGGCCTCGCCCACAAATTCCGGATGGGCCAGGCAATAATGCGCCCACAGGGTATACTGGCCGTGCATCGCCAGCGTTGCCGCCATCAGCATGGTCGCCTTGGCGGCTGAACTCCATTCCAGCGGATTGCCAAACCGCCGGTTTATCCAAGCAAAGAAATCCATCCCAACGCCAACTCGCAAGACCACAGCCAATCAAGACAATTGACCGATTATAGCGGAAGTGCGTGTTAATTAGGCAGCGGGGCAGCGCCATACGCCGGGATCATCCGACGAAAGCTCACACCACTGCCAGATTACCCTTGGTTTCCAGCCAGTCCTTGCGGTCACCGGCACGTTTCTTCGCCAGCAGCAGATCCATCGATTCGTTGGAATCGTCGCCCTGCTCCACCACCAGCTGCACCAGACGCCGTGTCTCGGTAGCCATGGTGGTTTCGCGCAATTGCAACGGATTCATTTCGCCCAATCCCTTGAAGCGCGTCACCTGGATTGCGCCACGCTTTTTCTCGGCCTTGATGCGATCAAGAATGCCCTGCTTCTCCGCTTCATCCAGCGCGTAATACACATCCTTGCCGATATCGATGCGGTACAGCGGCGGCATCGCCACGTACACATGGCCCGCCAGCACCAGCGGACGGAAATGGCGCAGGAACAGTGCGCACAGCAACGTCGCAATGTGCGCCCCGTCGGAATCCGCGTCCGCCAGAATGCATACCTTGCTGTAACGCAGGTTGCTCAGATCATCCGACGCCGGCTCCAGTCCGATTGCCACCGAAATATCGTGCACTTCCTGCGATGCCAGAATTTCGTTGGAGTCCACTTCCCAGGTGTTGAGGATTTTTCCGCGCAGCGGCATCACCGCCTGAAATTCACGATCGCGCGCCTGCTTGGCGGAACCGCCCGCGGAATCCCCTTCCACCAGGAACAGTTCGGAGCGCTCCGGTTCCTGACTGGAACAGTCCGCCAGCTTGCCGGGCAAAGCAGGACCGGCGGTGATTTTCTTGCGCACCACTTTCTTGCTGGCACGCAGGCGTTTCTGCGCGTTGTTGATCGCCAGATCAGCCAGTGCATCGCCGTCCGCCGTGTGCTGGTGCAGCCACAGACTGAAGGAATCCTTCACTACACCGGAGACAAACGCTGCGGTCTGCCGCGACGATAATTTTTCCTTGGTCTGGCCGGCAAACTGCGGGTCCTGCATTTTCACCGACAGCACGAAGGAACATTTTTCCCACACATCTTCCGCCGTGAGTTTGATACCGCGCGGCAACAGGTTGCGGTTCTCGCAATATTCGCGCATCGCTTCCAGCAGGCCGGTGCGCAAACCGTTCACGTGAGTGCCGCCCTGCACCGTGGGAATCAGGTTGACGTAGCCTTCCGTCACCAGCTCGCCACCTTCCGGCAGCCACTGCACGGCCCAGTCCACCGCTTCGGTTTCCGCCTGCATGCTGCCGACAAAGGGTTCTTCCGGCAGCACGGTCCAGCCCTGATT
>JBMOPR010000456.1:0-1864 GCA_049323075.1 Pseudomonadota bacterium | reverse complement strand
AGAGTCTTGCCAGCCGCGCATCAAGACCCACCTTCACGGAGGCATGTTCCATGGCTGTATCCATCCCAAGCATCAAATTTGCGGGCCTGCCTGCAACCAGTTTCGGTTCGCTGGCAGAAAAAATCCTGCGGGTGGCCGGTTTGCCGCTGGCGGGCATCGCCGTGTTCCTGCTGGTCTGGCACCTGGCGGCGAGCGGTATCGAAACGTCGCTGGGCAAGTTTCCCGGCCCGGCCCAGGTGCTGGAGCAGACGCAGGGTCTGATTGTTGAATTCCAGGAGGAAAAGCAGCGCGAGGCGGAATTTTACGAACGCCAGGACAAGCGCAACGCGATGATGCTGGAGAAGGACCCCACGTTCAAAGCCCAGGTGCGGGATTATCCCGGCAAGCCGATGTTCTTTCATCAGATCGGCACCAGCCTGAAAACCGTGTTCACGGGATTTTTCCTGGCGGCGCTGGTGGCCATTCCGCTGGGCATTGCCATCGGCTTGAGCACAACGCTCTACAACGCATTCAATCCGCTCATCCAGTTGTTCAAACCGGTATCGCCGCTGGCCTGGCTGCCGCTGGTGACCATTGTGGTGAGTTCGATCTATATCAATGTGCATCCGGAAATTCCCAAATCCTATGTCACCTCGGCGGTTACCGTGATGTTGTGCTGCCTGTGGCCCACGGTCTTGAACACGGCAGTGGGTGTGGCGTCGGTGAGTTCCGATCTGAACAACGTCAGCCGTGTGTTGCGCCTGAACTGGCTCCGCCATGTGCGCATCATCGTGCTGCCGGCGGCGGTGCCGATGATTTTCACCGGCTTGCGCCTGTCGCTGAGCACGGCCTGGATGGTGCTGATCGCGGCGGAAATGCTGTCGCAGAATCCGGGCCTGGGCAAATTCGTGTGGGATGAATTCCAGAATGGCAGTTCCGATTCGCTGGGCCGCATCATGGTGGCGGTACTGACCATCGGCATCATCGGTTACCTGCTGGATCGCGGCATGCTGATGCTGCAGCGCCGGGTGTCCTGGGACAAACAGGCCATCACCCGCTGATTTGCAACACGCTTGCACCTATTCAAACGAGGAATTGAAGTATGAAAACGTTACTTGAACTGAGCCAGGTTGGAATCGAGTTCAAAACGCCGAAAGGTACTTTCAAGGCGCTGGACAATGTGAACCTGAAAGTAGCGGATGGCGAGTTTGTGACGCTGATCGGCCACTCCGGCTGCGGCAAATCCACGGTGCTGAATATTGTTGCCGGCCTGCTGACCGCGACTACCGGCGGTGTGGTGCTGTCCGGGCGCGAAGTGACCGAGCCCGGCCCCGAGCGCGCGGTGGTGTTCCAGAACCATTCGCTGTTGCCCTGGCTGACGGCGTACCAGAATGTCGAGATTGCGGTGAAGGAAGTGTTTCGCGGCAAGAAATCCCGCGCTGAAATGAAAGAGTGGATCGAGCACAACATGGAGCTGGTGCACATGAGCCACGCTCTGCATCGCCTGCCCCATGAAATTTCCGGCGGCATGAAGCAGCGGGTGGGTATCGCCCGTGCGCTGGCAATGGAACCGCAGGTGCTGCTGATGGACGAACCCTTCGGCGCACTGGATGCATTGACCCGCGCCCACCTGCAGGATTCGCTGATGGAAATCCAGCGGACCCTTAAGAACACCGTGATCATGATTACCCACGATGTGGACGAAGCGGTGCTGCTGTCGGACCGCATCGTGATGATGACCAACGGACCGTCCGCGACCATTGGCGAGATTCTGGAGATCGATCTGGCGCGACCGCGCAACCGGCTGGAACTGGCGGATGACGCCCACTACAACCATCTACGCCACGAAGTGCTGGCCTTCCTCTATGAAAAACAGCGCAAAGTG
>JBMOPR010000455.1:0-1865 GCA_049323075.1 Pseudomonadota bacterium | reverse complement strand
CCCGGTATGTTCATGCCGGCGGCAGAACGCTTCAACCTGATGCCGCTGATCGACCGCTGGGTGATCCGCAATGCTTTCGCCCATGTTAAAAAGCGGCTGGAGCAGAACCGGCTGGCGGATGGCGACCTGTTCTTCATCAATCTGTCCGGCTCGTCCCTGAGTGATGAATCCTTTTTTGAATTCGTGCACCAGTGCCGGGAAGAATTCGAACTGCCCCAGCGCAAGATCTGTTTCGAAATCACCGAAACCACTGCCATATCCAATCTGGAAACCGCGTCGCAGTTCATTTCCGAAATCCGCGATCTGGGCTTTCTGTTTGCCCTGGATGATTTTGGCGTGGGCATGAGTTCGTTCGCCTATCTGAAGGCAATTCCGGTTGACGTGCTGAAGATCGACGGCGGCTTTGTGCGCAATATTCTCAACGATCCCATGGATCAGGCCATTGTTGAAGCCTGCAACAATATCGCCCATTCCGCGGGTCTGATCACCGTGGCAGAGTTCGTCGAGAACAAGGCCATCGAGGATCGTCTGCGTGAACTCGGGGTGGATTTCGGGCAGGGCTATGGTATCGAAAAGCCCCGTCCCATCGATGCCTGAAACGACCACTGCCCGGACGCTGGTGTTCGCGCTGGCCAGCCTGCTGGCGGTGTCCGCGCAGGCTGATACCTATTCCAGTCCCCCGCATTCCGGATCGTCTCTTGCCGTGGCTCCACAGGCGGTGTCGGATGCTGCGCCGCTGGTGGCGTATGCGCCGGATTTCCTGCCCCAGGAATGGCCCTGGATCGATACCAGCGTGGAGCTGGAGGATCTGCCGGAAGAGGAGGAGCTGCCGGAAGAGGAACCGGAAGGTTACATGGATCGCAGCGTCGATTATCTGCTGGAGCAGCGCAAATCCATTTCCACCCGGGTGAACGTGATGGCCCGCGCCATCGACCGCTATCTGGCCGGCGATCGCGCCATGGCCGAGGAAAATGAAACCTTCATGAAATTACAGCTGGCGGAGCGCTGGATTGAAGGTGGCAAGTGGGATCCGGACAACGATCTGAAATTCCGCCTTGATCTGCCGGCCACCAAGCGGCGCTACCGGCTGGTACTGACCTACCGCCCGGATTTCGACACCGAAAGTCTGGCCGATCGCACGCTGCCCACCAGCCAGGTACAGCCGGTGGAAGAGGAGAAATCCCTTTTTGCCGGCGCGGTGCGTACGATGAAGGACGAGGCCAATAACTGGGAAGGCCGGGTGCAGGGCGGCATCAAGGTGCGCTGGCCCCTGGATCCGTTCGTGCGTTTCAATACCCGCCGCGGTGTACCGCTGGGAGACAACTGGAGCATGACGGTGCGCAACGGCGCCGCCTGGTTCAACGAGGATGGGTTCAGCGCCACCAACTCGCTGGCATTCGATCATGTGCTGGGTCCGCAACTGCTGTTCCGGTCCACCACCTCACTGCAGTGGCGGGAAGAGGAAGACACGCTGGAAATGGGGCAGGTGCTGGATCTGTTTCATACGCTGGACCAGCGCCGGCTGCTGGATTATCAGGTCGGCGTGTTGGGTAACAGCTGGTCCAATGCCCAGGTCAACGTTTATTACGTCAGCCTGATCTATCGCCAGGAGCTGTATCGCAACTGGCTGTATCTGAACGTGGTTCCCCAGATCGCCTATCCGCGGGAAGACGAAGTCGGCCAGAGTGACGACTTCGACGATGTATTGTCCCTTCTGGTGGGAATCGAGCTTTTTTTCAATGAGTTCTGACCGGTCTGCCGTCGGCGGCGCCGGTTATTCATTGCTATAGTGAAAAGACTGCGTCTTCAAACTGTAACCGGCGGCTGGCAATGAAAAAGGGCGGGATTCTGGTCCTGGCGATTCT
>JBMOPR010000454.1:0-1874 GCA_049323075.1 Pseudomonadota bacterium | reverse complement strand
ACCGCAGCGTAGTCAACATGGCAGACTTCGTCTGCGGCGCCAACCAGGACGGCTTCCACCTCACCGGCGTCAACTGGGACCGTGACGGCAGCATTGCTGAAGTGGCCGACATCCGCAACGTAGTGGAAGGCGATCCCAGTCCCGATGGCCAGGGCACCCTGGTGATCAAACGCGGCATCGAAGTAGGCCACATTTTCCAGCTGGGAGTGAAATACAGCACCGCACTGAAAGCCACAGTGCTGGACGAAAACGGCAAGAACCACATCGTACCCATGGGTTGCTACGGCATCGGCGTAACCCGCGTGGTGGCCGCCGCCATCGAGCAGAACCACGACGAATTCGGCATCCGCTGGCCCGACGCCCTGGCACCGTTCCAGGTGGCGATTGCGCCGCTCAACAACCACAAGTCCCCCGCCGTGCAGGAAGCCGCCGACCACCTGTACCAGGAACTGACTGCGGCCGGCGTCGACGTATTCTATGACGACCGCAAGGAACGCCCGGGCGTGAAGTTTTCCGATATCGAGCTGATTGGCATTCCTCACCGCATTGTCATCAGCGACAGCGGCATCGAGAAAAAAGCCTATGAATACAAGCACCGCCGCAGCGGGGAAAAGCTGGAAATTCCGGCCGATTCCGTGATCGCGTTCCTGCTGGGCAAGCTGCGCGGCGCCTGATGCCGGTCTAAAATGACGGAGTATGAAAACGTCTAGCCGCCGCCTGTTCTTGTCGTATCTGGGATGCAGTCTGGTCGCCCCCGCCCCGGCGTGGGCGGCCACCACCGAGCGCCCGGACGACAGCATGCGCGTCCTGCTGAAAGACACCATCAACCGCGCCAACAGCTTCAAGGACCGCTTCGACGCCGAAGTCTGGCTGGTGGACATGTCCGGGCGCATGGCCCCTTTCGTGAAAGATCCGGACGAGCGTCTGCACATCCTGCGCCTGGCCCACGAGCAGGCCCGCCGCTTCAACCTGAAGCCGGAGCTGGTGCTGTCGGTAATGCATGTGGAAAGCCTGTTCGACCGCTTCGCCATCTCCAGCGTGGGAGCACAGGGGCTGATGCAGGTGATGCCGTTCTGGCGCAATGAAATCGGTGCGCCGGACGACAACCTGATCGACGTTGCCACCAACATCCGCTACGGCTGCGCCATCCTGCGCGCCTACCTCACCCGCGAGGACGGCAACCTGATGCATGCCCTCGCCCGCTATAACGGCAGCCGGGGCAAACTCTGGTATCCGGAAAAGGTATTCAATGCCTGGGAACGTTACTGGTACGTGAAAGCCTGACGCGTTTTCAGGCCTTCGCCATCTCTTCGAACACCACTACCCGGTTGCGCCCTTTTGCCTTCGCTTCATACAGCGCGGCATCGGCGTGCGCGATCAGTTCTTCCGGATCGTGAATGGTGGGATCAAATTGCGCGACACCCAGACTGGCGGTCACGGGAATCTGGATCTTTTCGAACGGCACCGGCGAAGACTCGATAGACGCACGCAGGCGCTCGGCGACCACTTTGGCGCCATCCAGCGGAGTACTGGGCAGAATGATGCCGAATTCCTCGCCACCGTAACGGCCGGCAATATCCGAATCACGTAGCGCGCTCTTGATCAGGGACGCCACCTGCACCAGTACCGCATCGCCACCCAGATGGCCATGGGTGTCATTGACGGATTTGAAATGGTCCAGGTCAAACATGATCAACGTAAGCGGCGCCTGGTAGCGGCCGGACCGGCTGAATTCTTCCGCCAGCCGCGACTGCCAGTGGCTGCGGTTGAACAGCTGCGTGAGGCCATCGACCCTGCTCACCATTTCCAGCTTTTTCATCGCCGCCTGGTGCATGGAGCGATAGATCGCGGTATCGGTCACATCGAACAGGATG
>JBMOPR010000453.1:0-1875 GCA_049323075.1 Pseudomonadota bacterium | reverse complement strand
AGTCACTCGGATTCTGGTCGGAAAAGGGAAATCGGTAGCCGGGCATTATAACGGCAATCACTGTAATGACCACATTGGTCGCCGCACTTGCTAGAATGGCAGACCGATCCCAGCCGAGCGAGTTCCATGACCCAACATATTCAACTGCAGGCCGAAGTGCCCGATTCCCTGGCCGGACAGCGACTGGACCAGGCCGCGGCCGAGCTGTTTCCCGATTATTCCCGCTCCCGCCTGCAAACCTGGATCAAGAATGGTGACCTCAAGGTGAACGGTGCCGTCCGCAAAACCCGGGAAAAGGTGCTGGGGGGTGAAACCCTGGAGCTGTCAGCGGAACTGGTGGCGGACGAAAGCTGGGAACCTCAGCCCATCGACCTGGACATCATCTACGAGGACGAACACCTGCTGGTGATCAACAAGCCGGTGGGCCTGGTGGTGCACCCGGGCGCCGGCAATACCGACAGCACCCTGCTCAACGCGCTGCTGCACCATTGCCCGGATCTGGCCACGCTGCCCCGGGCCGGCATCGTCCATCGCATCGACAAGGACACTACGGGTCTGCTGGTGGTCGCCAAAACCCTGAAAGCGCATACTTCCCTGGTGGACCAGCTGCAGGAAAAGACGGCTTACCGCGAATACGAAGCCATCTGCACCGGTGTCATGACCGGCGGCGGCAAGGTGGATGAGCCCATCGGCCGCCATCCCACCATCCGCACCAAACAGGCCGTCACCCACAGCGGCAAACCGGCGGTCACTCATTACCGTGTGCTGGAACGGTTTCGCGGCCATACTTACATCAAGGTGCAGCTGGAAACCGGTCGCACCCACCAGATCCGCGTGCACATGGCCTATATTCAGTATCCTCTGCTGGGCGATCCCGTTTACGGCCAGCGTCTGCGCCTGCCCAAGGGCGCCACGCCGGAACTGATCGACGCCATGCGCCGCTTCAAGCGCCAGGCCCTGCATGCCCGCAAGCTGGGCGTGCAACACCCGGGCACCGGGGAGTACATGGAATGGGAAACCCCGCTGCCGGACGACTTCAAAACCATGCTGCAGGTACTGCGCAATGACGCTCAATCGGATTGACGACGCACTGGTCCAACACTGGCTGACTCCCGACTGGTCCGCACCGGATCGTGTGCCGGCCCATGTGAGAGGCTATGTCACCACCCGCGCCGGCCATCTCAGCGCCCATCCCTACGACGGCTTCAACACCGCCAATCACGTGGGCGATGATCCCGGTCATGTGGAAGCCAACCGGCAATCTCTCGCCGAATTCTTCGACTGGACACGGGAACCGCAATGGTTGAAACAGGTGCATGGCGTTGACGTGATCGAGGCCCGTGGTGACGGAATCGAACGGGAAGGCGACGCCGTCTTCACCCGCGAACCTGGCCTGGTCTGTACCCTGCACACCGCCGACTGCCTGCCAGTGTTTTTCACCAGCCAGCAGGGCGACGTGGTGGGTTTGGCCCACGCCGGCTGGCGCGGTCTGGCCGATGGTGTGCTGGAATCCACCGTTGAAAAAATGGGCGTGTCCCCCGATCTGTTACAGGTGTGGTTTGGACCTGCCATCGGTCAGGAAGCGTTCGAAGTAGGTGACGACGTGCGCGATGCCTTTCTCGCCATCGATGCTGCCGCCGAAAGCTGCTTCCACCTGAATATGCGTGACCGCTGGCAATGCGATTTGTACGGACTGGCCCGCCAGCGCCTGCAATCCGTTGGCGTGCAGACCATCAGCGGCGGCAGTTTCTGCAGCTTCACCGACCCGCGTTTTTTTTCCTATCGCCGTCAATCGGTTACCGGCCGCATGCTGGCCATGATCTGGATCGAGCAGGATTGATCCACTCTCAGCCAACAGTTTGATCCAGCGCAACT